>CAZRUL010000039.1:3434-9730 GCA_964603245.1 uncultured Piscirickettsiaceae bacterium | reverse complement strand
TATTGCTAAAAAAAAAACAAACAAAACAAAATACTAATTAAATAAAAAATACCATTAAAACACTAAACTGAGCCAAAAAACCGCGTTATAAAATTCCCGAGTAAATCATACTTAAATTTTTTTATATGATAATTTGACTGGGTTGATGATGAATTGGTCGGAGTGGAGGGATTTGAACCCCCGACCACCTGGTCCCAAACCAGATACGCTACCAAGCTGCGCTACACTCCGAAAAAACGCAAATTATACTGTGTTGTTTTTGGCAATATGGGGTTTATTGCACAAAATATCGGCGCAATCTCAAAGATTGTCGCGCTCAAAATAGCGAGTGTGTGCGTCAAGTTCTGTTTGAGTGGCGCGCTGGACTTTGATTTTTTGGCGATTTGAATTCATTCGTATAACGGCGCTGGTGTGTGTTTGCTTGGTGTCGGTGCTGGTGGCGTCAAATAAAGCCGCCTGTCCGCCCGTCATTGCCAGATAAACATTCGCCAGCACTTTAGCATCCAGCAGTGCCCCGTGAATAATGCGCGAGCTGGTGTCCACGTCAAAGCGTCGGCATAGCGCATCCAGATTGTGCATCATTCCTGGGCTTTGTTGTTTGGACAGGGCTAGGGTGTCAATAATCGGACAGATGTTTTCAATGCGGGTGTTGATTTTGCACCGTTTGAGTTCGTGATTGAGAAAACCCAAATCAAATGGAGCGTTGTGAATGATGAGCGTTGCGCCTTCAATATAGGCTAGAAATTCGTGGGCGTTGTCTTTAAACAGGGATTTGTTAGCCAAAAATGCGTCGGTCAGCCCGTGAATTCGCACCGAGTCGCCGACTTGTCGCTCGGGTTGCAAATATTGATGATATTGTCCGCCAGTAATCGTACGATTGAGGATTTCTACCGCGCCGATTTCAATCAAACGATGCCCTTCGCTGACTTCAATGCCCGTGGTTTCGGTGTCCAGCACAATAAATTTATTCATCAGATTGTCGCAGATTTATCGTAAAATCGCGTATTTTACTTTGTGGAATACAAAATTATGGCAAGAGTAACTGTTGAAAATTGTTTAAATGGCGTGGAAAATCGTTTTGAATTGGTGTTAGTGGCAGCAAAACGCGCCCATCAACTCAGTTCTGGCAAGTATAAAGCAAAACTGGATGCGGGCAAAGACAAGCCTACGGTGGTGGCATTGCGAGAAATTGAGGCAGGTTTGATTGATGCGTCAATTTTGAATGAAAAATTCGATCTTGAAGAAGAATTTGCCGAATCAGATTTTAGTTAATTTGTTTTTTTAAGACAATATTATGCGTCAGGTCTTGAGCGACTGGCGCAATTTTTTTTGATTCACCCGTATTTTTTATGCCCACTTATCCCATCGCTAAATCTACTAAAACTCCTGTGTGCGACGCGCAAACTTATCAGCAAATGTATGCCGACTCGCTGCGCAATCCTGAGGATTTTTGGGCAACTCAGGCGCGTGAATTTATTACTTGGAAAAAAGAGTGGGATTTTGTTTCAGACGTGGATTTTTCACGCGGCAAAATTGCGTGGTTTGGTGGCGCAAAACTCAACGTAGCGTATAACTGCATTGACAGACACCTGCCAGAACGTGCTGATCAAATCGCCATTATTTGGGAGGGTGATAATCCCGAAATATCGCAAACGGTGACTTATGGGCAGCTCCATAATAAGGTCGCAAAATTGGCAAACGGACTGAAAAAACTCGGCGTAAAACAAGGCGATCGGGTGTGTATTTATATGCCGATGATTTTGGAGGCGAGTTATGCAATGTTGGCGTGTGCGCGAATTGGGGCGATTCATTCGGTGGTATTTGGCGGATTTTCTCCCGAGGCGTTGAAAAGTCGGATTTTGGATTTGGAATGTAAAGTAGTGATTACGGCGGATGAGGGCGTGCGCGGTGGCAAACGCATTCCACTCAAAGCAAATGTGGATGCGGCGGTGTTGGAGTGCGAATGCGTAGAATCGGTGATTGTGGTGGCGCATACGCAGCATTCAGTGGCTTGGGGCGAGCGCGATATTTGGTATCACGAATTAGTGGCGGATGTTTCGAATACGTGTCCGTGTGAGTTTTTTGATGCAGAAACTCCCTTATTTATTCTTTACACGTCAGGCTCAACTGGCAAGCCGAAGGGCGTATTGCACACTTCGGGCGGGTATTTGTTGTATTCGGCGATGACACATAAATACACGTTTGATTATCAAGAGGGCGATGTTTATTGGTGCACGGCGGATGTTGGTTGGATTACGGGACATTCTTATATTGTTTATGGACCGCTAGCAAATGGGGCAACCACACTGATGTTTGAAGGCGTGCCGACTTATCCCGACGCGTCGCGTTTTTGGCAGGTGGTGGACAAACATCAGGTGAATATTTTTTATACCGCACCGACTGCGATCCGAGCATTGATGGGGGCGGGTGATGAATTTGTGGCGCGCACTTCGCGTCAGAGTTTGCGTATTTTGGGCACAGTGGGTGAGCCGATTAACCCAGAGGCGTGGGAGTGGTATTACCACACAGTGGGTGGTGCGCGTTGTGCGATTGTGGATACTTGGTGGCAAACCGAGACGGGCGGGCATATGATTACTCCGTTGCCGTATGCAACTGCACTCAAACCTGGCTCGGCTGCCCAGCCTTTTTTTGGGGTTGAGCCGCAAATTGTGAATGAACAGGGCGAGGTTTTGGCGGGCGAGGCACAGGGAATTTTGGTGCTGGCGCGTTCTTGGCCGGGACAAATGCGCACACTTTACAACAATCACACGCGTTTTATGGAGGCGTATTTTTCTACTTTTCCAGGCAAATATTTTGCGGGCGATGGTGCGCGTCGTGATGCCGACGGGTATTATTGGATTACGGGACGAGTGGATGATGTGCTCAATATTTCAGGACATCGTTTGGGCACTGCCGAGATTGAGTCTGCGCTGGTGTTGCACAAAAATGTCTCTGAGGCGGCGGTCGTGGGCTATCCGCACGATATCAAAGGACAGGGGATTTATGCTTACGTTTCTCTGATTCACGGCACACAGCCGAGCGATGCACTCAAAGCCGAATTGGTAAAATTGGTGCGTGCTGAGATTGGTGCGATTGCCACTGTTGGCAAGATTCAATTTGCGCCGCGTTTGCCAAAAACCCGCAGCGGTAAAATTATGCGCCGAATTTTAAGAAAGATTGCTGCAAATGATTACGCCGATCTCGGTGATACTTCAACTTTGGCAGAGCCAGAAGTGCTGGCTGATTTGATTCAAAACAGACTTTAATCAGTCGTTAAGTGTTGTTTAACCAAAGGGCGGCTTGTTTGGCGTAGTAGGTTAAAATCCCGTCCGCACCCGCACGTTTAAAACACATCAGCGTTTCTAGCGTCACTTTTCTCTCATCAATCCAGCCGTTTTGGCTGGCGGCTTTGAGCATCGCATATTCGCCGCTGACGTGATAGGCAAAAGTCGGCATCTCAAAGGTCTGTTTGACGCGATACACAATATCCAAATACGGCAATCCTGGTTTAATCATCACCATATCCGCGCCTTCGTCAATGTCAAGTTCAACCTCGCGCATCGCCTCATTTCCATTGGCAAAATCCATTTGATAAGTGGCTTTGCTCGCACCGCCCAAATTGCCCGCCGAGCCGACCGCATCGCGAAAAGGCCCGTAATAACTAGAGGCATACTTGGCGGCATACGCCAAAATCAATGTGTGCGTAAATCCATCCGCTTCCAAAGCTTGACGAATCGCACCGATTCTGCCATCCATCATATCGCTGGGTGCAACAATATCCGCTCCCGCTTGTGCGTGCGACAGGGCTTGTTTGATGAGCACTGCCACGGTTTCATCGTTGAGCACATCGCCTGTGTCGTCAATCAGCCCGTCCTGTCCGTGAGTGGTAAAAGGATCAAGTGCCACATCGGTAATAATGGCGAGCGCGACAGACTGCGCTTTGAGTGCGCGCACCGATCGCTGTATCAATCCCTCTGGGTTAAACGCCTCTTCCGCGCCGAGTGATTTTTTGCTAGCGGACACGACTGGAAACAGTGCAATCGCGCGAATGCCTAAATCAGTCAATTCTTGTGCTTCCAATAAAAGCTGGTCAATGCTTAAACGCTCAATACCGGGCATCGAATCAATAATTTGACGCTGATTAACCCCTTCAACCACAAAGATGGGATAAATTAAATCATCAGTCGTCAGCGTGTTTTCGCGCATTAATTCTCGGGTATAAGCGTGTTTTCTCATCCGTCGTGGGCGATGGGTTAAAATGGGCATTTTTCAAAATTCCTTGATATATTTCGCCAGAAATTATACCTCTACTATGAATCAAACCAGCGAAACCCTTCAACAAATGTCCGTCGTCAAACAGGCATTTATCCAGCCTTTTCCCAACTCTCACAAGATTTATGTTGAGGGCACGCGCACCGATATTCAAGTGCCAATGCGTGAGATTAGACTCACCGACACCATCGGCGAATTGGCGCAAAAAAATCCGCCCGTGACGGTTTATGACACCTCGGGTGCGTATACCGATCCGAACACGCCGATTGATTTGCGCAAAGGTCTGAGCAATATTCGCAGTGGCTGGATTGAAGAGCGTGGTGACAGCGAAAAACTCTCGGGGATGAGTTCCACTTTTTCAAATGAGCGTTTGGACAATGCTGAGTTAAATGCGTTGCGCTTTGAGTTTTTGAAAACGCCGAGACGCGCAAAATCTGGCAAAAACGTCTCGCAAATGCATTATGCAAAACGCGGCATTATCACCCCTGAAATGGAATACATTGCGATTCGCGAAAATTGTAAATGGCAGGCGCATAAAGATGAAATCGGACAGCACAAAGGCGAGTCTTTTGGCGCGGCGATTCCTGAGCAAATCACGCCAGAATTTGTTCGCTCCGAGGTGGCACGCGGTCGCGCGGTGATTCCTGCGAATATCAATCATCCCGAAACCGAGCCGATGATTATCGGGCGCAATTTTATGGTCAAAATTAATGGCAATATCGGCAACTCAGCGCTGAGCTCAAGTATTGAAGAGGAGGTGGATAAAATGGTGTGGGGAATTCGCTGGGGTGCGGACACGATTATGGATTTATCCACGGGCAAAAATATCCACGAAACGCGCGAGTGGATTATTCGCAATTCACCCGTCCCGATTGGCACAGTGCCGATTTATCAGGCGTTGGAAAAAGTCAATGGCGTTGTTGAGGATTTGACTTGGGCCGTGTTTCGCGACACTTTAATTGAGCAAGCCGAGCAGGGAGTGGATTATTTCACGATTCACGCAGGCGTGCGCCTCAAATACGTGCCGCTGACGATTAACCGTATTACTGGCATTGTCTCGCGCGGCGGCTCTATTATGGCGAAATGGTGTTTGGCGCATCACAAAGAGAGTTTTATTTACACTCATTTTGAGGATATTTGCCAGATTATGAAGCAATACGACGTGACTTTTTCACTCGGCGATGGCTTGCGCCCTGGCTGTATTGCGGATGCGAATGATTTGGCGCAATTTGGCGAATTAGAAACCTTGGGCGAGCTCACAAAGATTGCTTGGAAACACGATGTGCAGACTTTTATTGAAGGCCCTGGGCACGTGCCGATGCAGATGATTAAAGAAAATATGGACAAGCAATTGCGCGAATGTGGCGAAGCACCGTTTTATACTTTGGGCCCGCTGACCACCGATATTGCCCCAGGTTATGATCACATTACTTCAGCCATTGGAGCGGCGCAAATCGGCTGGTATGGTTGCGCGATGCTGTGCTACGTCACGCCTAAAGAGCATTTAGGTTTGCCAAATCAGGCAGATGTGAAGCAGGGAATTATTGCGTATAAAATTGCCGCACACGCCGCGGATTTGGCAAAAGGACACCCTGGGGCGCAGATTCGCGACAATGCGCTGAGCAAGGCACGCTTTGAGTTTCGCTGGGAAGATCAGTTTAATTTAGGGCTGGATCCCGACACCGCGCGTCAATATCACGATGAAACTCTGCCGAAACAAGCAGCTAAGACTTCGCATTTTTGCTCAATGTGCGGACCTAAATTTTGCTCAATGAAAATCACCCAAGAAATTAAAACGATGGACGCGGCGGAAATTGCCAAAATTGAGGCGATTCAAGTGGAAATGGATAAAAAATCGGCTGAGTTTTTGGCAAATGATGCTGAGATTTATATCAAACAGGATGCTTAGTTGTGCGTTTTTTAAGCGGTGTTGCTTTTTAAGTGGCGTTGCTCAAACTTTCTAAAATCTTTCAAGCAGCATCGTTTTGAGGGATTGAGATTTTCACAATTGCAATAATTGTGTT
>CAZRUL010000039.1:0-3334 GCA_964603245.1 uncultured Piscirickettsiaceae bacterium | reverse complement strand
TTCAAGCAGCATCGTTTTGAGGGATTGAGATTTTCACAATTGCAATAATTGTGTTTGGTTTGAAAGATCACAAACTCTTTTAATACTGCTCCTTTGTCTGTTTTTAACGCCTCAATGTAGGCACTTTCACTGATGTTAAAGCAATAACACAGTAGTTTTTCGTCAGTTTTTGGATGACAGCAACGCATTTTGTTTATTATAATCAATCAATCGGTGATTTTGATGCAATGCGAATTCACTACTCTTAACCATTGGAATGTGAAATGGATGCACAAACAAAGGGTCAATTGACGGGAAATGAGCGCGTCGTAGAGCAAGCGCTGGTGAATGTGAGCGCGGAAATTGACAAGTTTTTTCATTATGCGTTTAATTATGTCGGTTTAGAATATACGCAATTATTTGCCAGCAAGTGGCTGCATGCCTTGCTATTGCTCGTTGTGTTTGTGCTGACGGCGTATTTGGTGCGCAGCGTATTGCGCGTATTTGATCAATATGTGCACGACAGAGTGTTTGTGATTGTGAGAAGGCTGGTCTTTCACACCATCATTTTGTTTGGGTTTATTGCCGCATTAGCAACCTTTGATGTGGCGAAATATAGTATTTTAAAAAATGTATTTTTGAGTGTGTTTTGGATTTTGTGGGGCGTTAATCTGATCAAAATTGCCAAAATCGTGCTCAGGCAATCGGCGTATGACACAACGCAAAAGAGAATGCTCAAACCAGAAACTTTGCCGCTGTTTTCTAATCTTTCCATCGTTTTCATTTTTTCGTTATTTTTCTACTTTTTCCTGATTACTTGGGAGGTGGATATGACCGCATTAATCGCCTCGGCGGGAATGATGGGCTTGGCGGCGGGTTTTGCAGCAAAAGACACTTTGGCTAATCTATTTTCAGGAGTATTTATTCTTGCAGACCAGCCCTATAAAATGGGAGATTTTGTGGTGTTGGACACGGGCGAGCGCGGCGAGATTACGCATATTGGCATTCGAAGCACGCGAATGCTGACCCGCGATGATATTGAGATTACCATTCCAAATGCGATTATGGGCAATGCAAAAATCGTCAATGAATCGGGCGGTTATCACACAAAATCTAGGGTTCGGGTAAAAGTGAGTGTGGCGTATGGCAGTGATACGCAATTGGTGCGCAGTGTGCTGATGCGAGTGGCAAGTGAGGGAAATGGGGTGTGTTTATCGCCTGTGCCACGGGTGCGATTTAGGGCGTTTAATAATTATGGGCTGGATTTTGAGCTGCTCTGCTGGATTCGCAATCCCGTGTTGCGCGGTCAGGTGCTGGATGGGCTGAATGAGCAGGTGCATAGTGAGTTTATGCGCGCCAAGATTGAAATTCCGTATCCAAAACAAGATATGTATATTAAACAAATGCCGAACAGGCAACCGTCAAGTAAGAATATTGGCGATTAAATTAAGGATATTTTGACTGGCACCCTGCTGAGTGAGCACGTATTTTTGTGCGTTAGTCCCGAGCGCGCGTCGCAATGTTGGGTTGTCAAGCAGAAGCGTGATTTGCATCAATAATTCGTTGGCATTTTTCACCTGAATTGCCGCTGAATTGCTGAGTAAATCTTTGGCAATTTCAGCAAAATTAAACACATTTTCACCAAAAATAATCGGTTTGGCAAGACTGGCTGCCTCCAGCATATTATGCCCGCCGACGTGGGTCAAACTCCCGCCGATAAAGGCAATATCGCAAATGTCAAAATACGCGCGCATCTCCCCCATCGAATCGCCGAGCAGAATTTGTGCGTCCCCGCACGAAGCATTACTGGAGCGTTTGACGACTTTGATATTATTTTTTTGGATGAGTTTAAAAACTTCGTGAAAACGCTCGGGATGTCTGGGAATGATAATCAGCAGGGCGTTAATTGGCTGGTGCAAATAGGCGTTGATGATTTGCGCCTCTTCGTTTTCGTGAGTGCTGGCAAATACCACGATTTTGCGGTTGCCGATTAGGTTTTGAAGGCGGGTATTGAGGGTGGGATTTGGCGTTGAGTTTTGATCAAACTTGATGTTGCCGAGCATTTTAATCTTGTCAAGCGAAGCACCGAGTTCAATAAAACGATCGGTTGAGTTTTGGTTTTGCGTGGCAATAAACGTGAGTTGGTTGAGGGTTTGTTTGGACAATGAAGGGGCGAATTTTTGATAATTAGCCAGCGATTGTTTGGACAAACGCGCGTTGATGAGCACAGTCGGGACGCGCGCCTGATGCAAATAATGAATCAAATTGGGCCAAATTTCGGTTTCCAACAAAACACATAAACTCGGATTGATGCGCTGCACAGTGCGCCGCATAATCCACGCTAAATCCAGCGGAAAGTAACAGTGCAGCACTGCGCGTTGATAATGATTTTGCACCGCTTCAGAGCCTGTGGGTGTGGTGGTGGTGACCAAAATTCGGTGCTCGGGATAATCGCGAATCAGCGCATCAATCAACACCGTAGCCGCCCTAAATTCTCCCACCGAGACGCAATGCACCCAAATAATTGGCACGGGGATTTTGGCGATTAACCCGAGTCGTTCGCCGATACGTTGCCGATACGCTGGTGTTTTTAGGCTTTTGAGGAGCAATCTGGCAATAATGACGGGCAATAACAAATATCCCATCGCGCTGTAAAGAGTTCGGTTCATTGGTCAATGGTATAATTTGTTGCTTTGTATTTTAGCGGTTTTACTGGACTTTTATGAAATTTGTTGATTCTGCATCTATCCGCATTGAGGCGGGCAAAGGAGGCGCTGGTTGTTTGGGTTTTAGGCGCGAAAAATACATCCCAGACGGCGGGCCCGATGGCGGCGACGGTGGCGATGGCGGACACGTGTATTTTCGCGGACAAGAGGGCTTAAACACGCTGAGTGAGTTTCGGTTTAATCGCCTATTCCGCGCCAAAAACGGACAACCTGGCTCGGGACAAAACAAACGCGGCAAATCCGCCGTGCATCTCACCGTTGAAATTCCCTTGGGCACCAAAGTATTTGATCTTGAAACTGATGAACTCATCGGCGAAATGACCCAGCACAATCAAATAATGCTGGTGGCAAAAGGCGGTTTTCACGGCTTGGGCAATACTCGCTTCAAATCCAGCATCAATCGCGCCCCCCGTCAAACTACCCCAGGCACCCCAGGCGAGGCACGCGAGATTGGCTTAGAACTCAGCGTAATGGCGGACATTGGTTTGCTCGGAATGCCAAACGCAGGCAAATCCAGCCTGATTCGTCAAATCTCCAGCGCGCGCCCGAAAGTGGCGAATTATCCCTTTACCACCTTGCATCCCTCGCTCGGCGTGGTGTCGCTTGGCGATCAACATTTGGTGATGGCG
>CAZRUL010000038.1:0-9921 GCA_964603245.1 uncultured Piscirickettsiaceae bacterium | reverse complement strand
TCGTTTGTGATTGAGGCGGATGCGCGCGTGGCAATGATTACCGCAAAAGACGCTCAAGGGCTGGAAATCATTCGGCATTCTACGGCGCATTTGCTCGCACAAGCCACTCAAATGTTGTATCCGAATGCGCAGGTGACGATTGGCCCGGTGATTGAAGATGGGTTTTATTATGATTTTGCGTTCGCCGATGGGTTTTCTGAGGGCGATTTAGCCAAGATTGAAAAAAATATGGCGCGGTTAGTGAAGCAAAACCTCAAGATTGAGCGATTTGAATTATCCCGCGCCGATGCGATGGCGTTTTTCAAAGACAAGGGCGAGCATTACAAGGCGCAGATTATTGAGTCTATTCCTGAGGATCAGGCGTTGTCGTTGTATCGGCAGGGCGATTTTGTGGATTTGTGTCGCGGCCCGCACGTGCCTTCTACCGCAAAATTAAAAGCTTTCAAATTGACAAAATTAGCGGGTGCATATTGGCGCGGCGATAGCAAAAACGAAATGTTGCAACGGGTGTATGGCACGGCGTGGGCAACGAAGGAAGATTTAAAAGACTATTTGTATCGGCTGGAAGAGGCGGGAAAACGCGATCATCGCAAGATTGGCAAATTGCAAGATTTATTTCATATGCAAGAAGAAGCGCCTGGGATGATTTTCTGGCACGAGCGCGGCTGGACGTTGTATCAACTGGTGGAGCAATTAATGCGCGGTGTGTTTCGCGATAATGATTATCAAGAGGTGCATACGCCACAATTATTGGACCGAAGTCTTTGGGAAAAATCTGGGCATTGGGATAAGTTTAGCGCGGCGATGTTCACCACAGCGAGCGAAAATCGGGAATATGCGGTGAAGCCGATGAATTGTCCCGCGCACATTCAGATTTATAATCAGGGCTTGAAATCGTATCGGGATTTGCCGCTGCGTTTGGCAGAATTTGGATCCTGTCATCGGAATGAGCCTTCAGGCACTTTGCACGGGATTATGCGGGTGCGTAATTTTGTGCAGGACGATGGGCATATTTTTTGCACGCCTGAGCAGATTCAAGCCGAAGTGGCAACATTTATTCAGCTGACGTTTGCGGTTTATCGGCGTTTTGGATTTGAGAATGTGGAGATTAAACTTTCCACGCGTCCAGAAAATCGGGTCGGATCGGATGCGGTTTGGGATAAATCTGAGGCAGCGCTTGAGGAGGCGTTGGACGGACAGGGAATCGATTGGGAATTACAGGCGGGCGAGGGGGCTTTTTATGGGCCGAAGATTGAATTTGTGCTGAAGGATTGTTTGGGGCGTGCGTGGCAATGTGGCACGTTGCAGGTGGATTTTTCAATGCCCGAGCGTTTGGGGGCGAATTATATTGCGCAGGACGGCTCAAAACAGACGCCTGTGATGTTGCACCGTGCAATTTTGGGATCGTTGGAGCGTTTTGTGGGGATTTTGATCGAGCATCACAAAGGCGCGTATCCGTTGTGGCTGGCGCCTGTTCAGGTGAGTATTTTAAATATTTCGCAAAATCAAATCGCTTTTGTCAAGGACGTTGAAAAAAGATTAAAAGCGCAGGGAATTAGGGCGATTTCGGACTTGCGGAATGAAAAAATAGGCTTTAAAATACGCGAGCATTCGTTGCAGCGCTATCCCTATCTTTTGGTGGTCGGCGATCGCGAAATGGAAAACAATCAAATTTCAGTGCGTCAGCGTGGCGGTAAAGATTTAGGCGCGATGACGGTGGAAGCGTTGATTGCATTGATACAAAATTGACAGGAGACATTATTAAGAAATCAAATAAACTCAGAACCCGGGTTAATCAATATATTAGAGTGCCAGAGGTTCGTTTGATTAATGCAAAAGGCGATCAGGTCGGTGTGGTGGATATTGAGCAGGCAAAACAATTAGCGGCCGATGCGCAACTAGATTTGGTGGAAGTTTCACCGAAAGCTCAGCCGCCTGTTTGTAAGATTATGGATTTTGGGCGGTTTCTGTATGAGCTCAAACAACAGCAAAAAGAAGCCAAGAAAAAACAAAAGAAAACCACGCTGAAAACGATTAAATATCGCCCTGGCACTGAGGAAGGCGACTACCAAATTAAATTTAAAAATCTGGTGAAGTTTTTGGACAATGGCGACAAAGTCAAAGTCAGTATTTGGTTTCGTGGGCGCGAAATGCAACATCGCGAATTGGGAATGAATATGCTCAACCGCATTGAAAAGGACACAGAAGAATTTGCCAACGTAGAACAAAAGGCAAAAATGGAGGGTCGTCAGCTTGGCATGATGCTGTCACCCAAATCAAAAAAGAAATAAACGCGCAACGCAAAACCATTTAATTTTGGTCATTTGAATTTAATTTTTTAAATGATGGGTTAAATGGTTTTGCTGGGTTAATGTTTGAATTAATGTTTTAACCGCGCGGTTATTTTTTTGTAATATTTGAAGAGTTTTAACAACAATCAAATATTACTTTAATCAGTAAAAAAACCCGATAGGGTAGGAGTTAAATGATGCCAAAACTAAAGACCAACCGAGGCGCGGCTAAGCGTTTCAAAAAAACCGCGAATGGCGGTTATAAATGCAAACACTCGCATTTACGCCATATCCTGACTAAAAAAAGCACTGCCAGAAAACGCAGTTTGCGCGCACCCGATGCCATTGAAAAAGCAGATGTGCCGATGGTTCGCAGAATGTTACCGTATAGTTAGGGGAGAAAAAAAATGGCAAGAGTATCAAGAGGGGTGCAGGCGCACGCCAAACACAAAAAGATTTTAAAGCAAGCCAAAGGCTATTACGGCGCACGCTCAAAGGTGTATCGGGTCGCAAAACAGGCGGTGATTAAAGCGGGGCAATATGCATATCGCGATCGTCGCCAGAGACGTCGGCAGTTTCGCCGACTTTGGATTGTGCGGATTAACGCCGAGGCGCGCAACAATGGGCTGAGTTATTCCAGATTGATTAACGGATTGAGCAAAGCAGGGATTGAAATTGATCGCAAAGTGTTGTCTGATATTGCGATTTTTGACAAAGCCGCGTTTGCAAAAATTGCTGAGCAAGCCAAGGCTGCGCTGGATTTATAAGATTTGCACGCGATGAATTTGTATTGGGCAAAAAGTTTTATTGTGGCTAAAAACCTACTGGTTGTTGGCTTGATTTCAACGCTTTTTGCTTGCTCGTCTGTGGATAGATTTGCCAAAGAATCACGCAATTCGCGCTCGTATGCTAGCAATGAGCAGGGCAAAATGTATGCCGTCACAAAAGGCGTGATTGTCTCCATCAAACCCGTTAAACTCTCTGGCACAAAGGCATTGGGCGCGACACTCGGTGGTGTGATTGGCGGTATTGCTGGGGCTTCAACCACGGACAAAAAATACAATCAAGAAATTGCGGGCGCACTCGGTGCATTGTCGGGCGTGATGTTAGGTTCGGCGCTTGAAGAGCTCAGCACCGAAGGTGTGGGTTTTGAGTTTTTAATCAAAACAGAGTCGGGGCTTAAGGCATTTATTGAGGCAAGTCGGCAGGATTTGGCGGTGGGCGATGCAGTTTATATTGTGCACAGTGGCGATACCGTGCGGATTAGCAAGCAATTTAGCAAGCAATAATTTAGTAAGTGATTTGATAAAAGTGGTTGAGTGAAAAGGTGATTGAACAAATTATTCAACAAGCGCAAGTCGCGATTCAGCGCGCGCAAAACTTAGTGGATTTAGACGCTATTCGTGTTCAATTCTTGGGCAAAAAAGGCGAATTAACTGCGCTGTTAAAAGGCTTGGGCAAACTCTCAAAAGCCGAGCGTCCAAAAATGGGCGAGTCCATCAATCAAGCAAAATCCCACGTGCAAGCTTTGCTGTCGGAACGCAAAACGCAATTAGCCACGTTGGCACTGGAGCAACGTTTGCTGGCAGAAAAGATTGATGTTTCATTGCCTGGCAGAAATGTTGAGGCGGGCAGTATGCACCCGATTACTGCAACGCTCAATCGGATTCAAACCCTCTTCACTAAAAATGGTTTTGAGGTAGCAACGGGCCCTGAAATTGAAGATGATTTTCATAATTTTAGCGCGCTCAATATTCCCGAATATGATCCTGCGCGCGCGATGCACGACACGTTTTATTTGGATCCAAAAACGGTGCTCCGAACCCACACTTCTTCGGTGCAAATTCGCACGATGGAAAAACAACGCCCGCCGTTTCGAGTGATTGCGCCAGGTCGGGTGTATCGTTGCGATTCTGACGTGACGCACACGCCGATGTTTCATCAATTAGAGGGTTTGATTGTGGATAAAAATGCAAATTTTGCACAATTAAAAGGTCTGCTGATTGATTTTCTGCGGGCGTATTTTGAGCAGGAAAATTTAAATGTGCGCTTTCGTCCCTCGTATTTTCCCTTTACCGAGCCGTCTGCTGAGGCGGATATTGAGTGCGTAATGTGCGCTGGCAAAGGTTGCCGAGTGTGTCAAAAAACGGGCTGGCTGGAAGTGTTGGGTTGCGGGATTGTGCATCCGAATGTGTTGCTTGCGGTGAATATTGACCCCGAAGAATACACGGGTTTGGCGTTTGGAATGGGCGTGGAGCGTTTGGCGATGTTGCGCTACGGGGTGAATGATTTGCGTCTTTTCTTTGAAAATGATGTGCGGTTTTTAAATCAATTTTGAACCTATGAATATTTCCACTACGTGGCTCAGAGAATGGGCAAATCCCGAGGTTAGCGACGCAATTTTGGCGCAACGTTTGACGATGACGGGCTTGGAGGTTGATGGCATTGAGCCTGTTGCGCCGCCGTTTGAAAACATTATTGTGGCAAAAGTGATTACGCAGGCGCGCCATCCGAATGCCGACAAACTCAGCCTGTGTCAAGTGGAAGTGGGGGCGGACAATCCGCTTCAAATCATTTGCGGTGCGAGCAATATTCGCGCTGATTTAAAAGTGGTTGTGGCGTTGATTGGGGCAAAATTGCCCAGCGGTTTGAAGATTAAAAAAGCCAAATTACGCGGCGTGGAATCGTTCGGAATGATTTGCTCCGAGGCTGAGCTGGGCATTGCAGACATCTCAGATAATACTGACGGGATTATGGAATTGAGCGATGACGCGCTGATTGGGCAAAATATTCGCACTCATTTAAATCTTGACGACAATATTATTGCGCTGGATATTACGCCAAATCGCGCGGATTGTTTTAGCGTGCTGGGCGTGGCGCGCGAGTTGTGTGCAAATTTTGATTTGACGCTACCGATTCCAAATTATCAAGCAAAAGCAACGATTAAAAACACGGTAAAAACCAACGTTGAAAATCCGAGTGCTTGCCCGAAATACCTCACGCGGGTGATTAAAAACATTGACAATACGCGCAAAACGCCCGAGTGGATGGCGCAAAAATTACGCAGAGCGGGGCAAAACACGCATTCTCCCGTGGTGGACGTGACCAATTTTGTGTTGTTGGAATTGGGGCAGCCGATGCACGCCTTTGATTTGGCAAAAATTCAGGGCAATATTGAGGTGCGAATGGCACAAGCGGGCGAGCAAATTGCCCTGTTAAACGAGCAAACGGCTACCTTAAAAAATAATACTTTGGTGATTGCCGATGAAAAATCTGTGCTGGCAATTGCGGGTGTAATGGGCGGCGCTTTGAGTAGCACGCAGATTTTGAGCAGCGATATTTTGCTTGAGAGTGCATTTTTTGATCCGACGCTACTGGCAGGCACGGCGCGACAATACGGACTGCACACCGAGTCATCGTTGCGTTTTGAGCGCGGTGTGGATTTTAATATCACGCAGTTGGCGATGGAGCGCGCGACCGAGCTGATTTTAGAGATTTGTGGCGGGCAGGCGGGCGCAATTAGTCAAAATATTGACGCGCAATCATTGCCGAAATTAAAGCCGATTACCATTACGCGGGCAAAAATCCAAAAGATTTTGGGGTTTGAATTAGCGCCGAGCTGGATTGAGCAAAAGTTTCTCAGTCTTGAATTTGAAATTAGCCACAAAGACGCGGATTCTTGGACGATTATTCCGCCGAGTTTTCGCTTTGATATTCGCATTCCTGCGGATTTAATTGAAGAATTGGCGCGTTTGTATGGCTACGATAAATTGCCAGTGCAAAAATTATCGTTGGATACCGCCATTCAGCCTGTGTCTGAGACGTGTTTGAGCACGTATAACATTGCGCAAAGTCTGGTCAGTCGCGGTTATCAGGAAGTGATTACGTATAGTTTTATCGCCGAGGAATACCACGATTTAATCACCCCAGATGCGCCCAAAATCAAACTCAGCAATCCGATTTCGCAAGATATGGCATTGATGCGCGCCTCGCTGTGGGTGGGTTTGTTGCAAAGTGCGATGGCAAATCAACGGCGTGGCTATGAAAATGTGCGTTTTTTTGAAACGGGACTGTGTTTTGAAGGCACGCAGCCGTCGCAGCAAATCGCAAAAATCGCGGGCGTGGTGAGTGGCAATCGGTTTGCAGATCAGTGGTCGGCTGCCGCGCGCGCGTTGGATTTTTTTGATGCCAAGGCAGACGTGGAAATGTTGCTGGCATTGTCTGGCAACGTGGCAACGTTTGAGGCGTGCGAACATCCCGCATTGCAAACAGGACAAAGTGCCAAAATATCGCTAGCCACTCGTGCAATCGGCTGGATTGGCGCATTATCTCCCGTGTTGCAAGATAAATTATCGTTGCCAAATTGTTATTTATTTGAGTTGGATTTGTCCAGCGTGCAGCAGGGCAGTTTGGCAAAATATCAGCCATTTTCTGTTTATCAGCAATCAAAGCGCGACATTGCGTTTGTGGTGGATGATGCAATTTCGGTGGGTGATATTCTCACTCAGATTCGCGCGCTGGGGCAAGTTGAGCTGATTGAAGTGCGTTTGTTTGACGTGTATATTGGTGAGCATATTGCTGCTGGCAAAAAAAGTGTGGCGCTGAATTTAGTGTATCAATCGCTCAAAAGCACGCTCAGTGATGCGCAGGTAAATACGTTGGTGGCGCAGGTGTTGTCGCTGATGAGTGACAAATTTGCAGCCGTTCAACGTTAAAAAAAACTGCTAAAAATTGCTCAACTTGCTCAAAAAATCGCTGAAATATTGGACTGTGAAACAATTATTATGGCATTAACCAAAAAAGAAATTGCCAGTAGTTTGGTGGCGGAAGTGGGTTTGAGCCACGTTCAAGCACTCTCGGTGGTGAATGAATTTTTCGCTCAAATTAGTCAAACGCTGACCCGTGATGAGTCCGTAAAACTCTCAGGTTTTGGGAATTTCAGTGTGCGCGATAAAAAAGCCAGACCTGGGCGCAATCCTAAAACAGGCGAGCCGTGTATTATTTCGCCCAGAAAAGTGGTGGCGTTTAAAGCTGGCTTAAAACTCAAAACAGCCACCCAAAAATCTGAGTAATTCCAGCCGTTTTTTTAAGTGATTTGAATATTTGAGTGATTTTTTTTAACGACTGTTCGGATTCTCAAACGTCGTTTTACTGTGAAATTGCCATCATATAGCCTTTCAAAACAGGCATCATTTTGTCCAAAATAACTCGATTTTTTTCAATATTAACAACTTGCCCTTGCACACTTTTTTCAGTGGGTTTGAGTGTGTATTGATAATCATTATCCAGTTCAAAATTAATAAAATAAAAGCCTTTGCCCTTGTCTCTGGCAGAATGAACCGACAAAAAATCCGTCTCCCAAGCCAGTTCTGCTTGATAAATTGCCGCAGAGTTTGAGGGGTTTTTTTGCACCAAAATCGCGGTCAAACCAAAATGAAAAATAAACCGACTGGCAGGACAATCGCTCGCAGATTTGCTCACTAATTCGCCACTTTGAATGGCTTTGGCAATTTGTTTGAGTTGCTTTTCGGTGAGTTGAATGTATTTGGCATCTAAATATTGGTTGATGTCAGTGTCGGGATAATTATTTTTTAAAAATTCAATCAGTCTTGTGAGCATAGCGCGCTTGTCGGTCGGTCAAAAAAGCGAAATTATACGCTAGCGTTGGATTTTTTTCTCAAGCTAAGATTGGTGGCAATGTGCATTTATTTGGTGTGTATTCGGCATTTATTGGATATTCATTTGATATTTATTGTGCGTCAATTGCAGGGATAATTTGGCGTATTTTTTTAGTTTTTGCTGTCGTTTTTTATGCTTTATTTACCTTAAAATTTATCCAATGAATGATTCAGATTTGCTCCGATACGCCGCTCAAATATTATTGCCTCAAATCGGCATTGACGGGCAAAACAAATTACTCAACTCAACCCTATTATTGGTTGGCATCGGCGGGCTGGGTGCGCCGAGCGCGCTATATTTGGCGGCTGCTGGCGTGGGGCATTTGATTATTGCTGATTTTGACGTGGTGGAATTGTCCAATTTGCAGCGTCAAATCGCTCATCACACCGCAGATATTGGGCGTTTAAAAGTGACATCGGCGCAAGCAAAAATGCACGCAATCAATCCGAATATTAAAATCACCGCACTTCAAAAATTAGACGAGAAAGCATTGGATTTTTGGACAAATCACGCGGATGCGGTGCTTGATGGCACGGATAATTTCACCACGCGTTTTCAAATTAATCGGGCGTGCGTGCGCCATCAAACCCCGCTAATTTCAGCCGCAGTGGTGCGATTTGAGGGGCAATTATCGGTGTTTAAAGGCTATCAAAAACGCCAGCCCTGTTATCAATGTTTGTATCCAGAGAATGGTGCGGAGGACACAACTTGCACCACGAATGGGATTTTGGCGCCTGTGGCGGGCGTGATGGGGACTTTGCAGGCTTTGCAGGCGATTAAAGTGTTGCTGAATTTAGGCGAGCAATTGCTGGGAGAATTGTTGCTGGTTGATGCGCTGGATTTATCTTTTAGAAAAATTAAAATCAGCAAAGATAGCCGATGTAAAATCTGCGGCTGACGGGGCGTAGCGCAGTTTGGTAGCGCACTTGACTGGGGGTCAAGTGGTCGGAGGTTCAAATCCTCTCGTCCCGACCATATTTCACAACACTTTCGGCGGTTTTTAGGCGCGTCTCAAAAGTGGCTTAAATCTCAAATCAATCACAATCCACTGCATTTTTTTTCAAATTCGCACACTCAAATCTAAAAATTCAAATCCGAAAACCCAAATTCAAAAATTCAAAACACGAATATTTGGCGCATAATTTGTGTTTGACGCGAATTTGTGTGTTTAAAATAAACCCTTTGTAAAATTTCACGCATCACCTAAAAGAGGAAAAACTATGTTTGACAAATCCCAAACTTTGGCACAATTTGACCCCGAAGTCTCTGCTGCAATCAACGCTGAAATGGTGCGTCAGGAAACGCATATTGAACTCATTGCGAGTGAGAATTACACCTCGCCGATGGTGATGGAGGCGCAGGGTTCTCAATTGACCAATAAATACGCCGAAGGCTATCCGCACAAACGTTATTATGGCGGTTGTGAGCATGTGGATGTGATTGAGCAATTGGCGATTGATCGCGCTAAAATGTTGTTTAATGCGGATTATGCGAACGTTCAGCCGCATTCTGGTTCGCAGGCAAATGCCGCTGTTTTTCAAGCATTACTCAAGCCAGGCGATACGATTTTGGGGATGAGTTTGGCGCACGGCGGACATTTAACACACGGGGCAGCGCCTTCTTTTTCGGGCAAAAATTTTAATGCCATTCAATACGGACTCAGTCCCAAAACTGGCGAGATTGATTATGACGAAGTGGAAACACTGGCGCAATTGCATCACCCTAAAATGATTATTGCGGGATTTTCAGCCTATTCGCGAGTGGTGGATTGGCAACGATTTAGAGACATTGCCGACAAAATTGGTGCGTATTTTATGGCAGATATGGCGCACGTGGCGGGCTTGGTGGCGGTGGATGAATATCCGTCTCCAGTCAATATTGCTGACGTGACCACTACTACTACGCACAAAACCCTGCGTGGCCCTCGTGGCGGTTTGATTTTAGCCCGAGC
>CAZRUL010000037.1:4648-10198 GCA_964603245.1 uncultured Piscirickettsiaceae bacterium | reverse complement strand
TCGCCCGCCGTTGTCGCCAATCTCAGCGGCAAATTGCCCGTCCAGCGCTTGAATGAAATCGTAGGCATTCGCTACTTTTGCGGCGTGTTGAATTTGATTGTCCGTCATTGTGTCAATTTGTCCCAGCGCAATGTTGCCTTGAATGGTGTCGTTAAAAAGGCGCACGTTTTGATCCACAAACGCAATTTGCGCGCGCAACGCCTCCAAATCATAGTGTGCAATATCCACTGCGTTAATTTGAATACTGCCCGAATTTGGCGTATAAAACCGAGTCAGTAATTGCGTCAGCGTGGTTTTGCCACTGCCCGTTGCACCCACTAGCGCGATGGTTTCACACGGTTTGATGGTGAGATTGATTTTATCCAGCACTAAATTATTGCCAAAACTAAATGACACATTTTCAAATTTAATCGTGCCCACAGGTTTTTTCAGCGTTACTTTTCCACGGTTGCATTCGGCGGGCTCGTCAATCAAACCGAACACACTGCCACCCGCCGCCAACGCTTGTTGCAGCGGTTTGTTGATATTCACCAAACTTTTGGCAGGTTTGATGAGCATCCCCATCGCGGTAAAAAATGAGAGAAATTCGCCCGCACTCATTTTGAGCAAAGTGGATGAAAAATACACCACGCTGGCGAGCGACAAACCGATGAGAATATTGACAAATCCAGTGTTGAGTGCGCCCGTCATTTCCACTTTGAAACGTTGCTGGCGGATGTTATTGATGAGGTGTTGAAATTTTGTGCGCTCCTGAGTTTGGGCGTGATAAATTTTGATCAGTGCGTTGCCAGAAATATTTTCATCGAGCAAATGGGTCATTTCTCCCATCGAATTTTGGACGTTTTGCGAGGCGTTGCGCATTCGTTTTGAAGAACTTTTGACCGCCCAATAAATCAATGGCAGCAGTGCGATGAGCGTCAAACTCAGCTGCCAATTTTTGTAAAACAAATAGCTGATTAAAATCAGCACCATTATTGAAGATTTGAGTAAATCCAGCCACATTGTGGAGGCGACGCTGGCAATTTGCTCCACATCAAAGGTGAGTTTTGAGAGGATTTTGCCCGCCGAATGTTGATCAAAATAGGCTTTGGGCAGGGTGAGAATTTTGCCAAACATATCGGCGCGAATGTCCATAATCACTTTGTTGGAAATCCACGAACTCGCAGCGATTGAGGACAGCGCAAAAATGGAACTTAGCACAATCACGCCAAACAGCGCGGCAGAGTAGAGCGCGGCAGTTTGGGCGTTGCTTTGATTGTCAAATAATGTGTCCACAATTTGCCCCGTAATTTCAGGAATGGCACTTTCTAATGCGGTGGCAAAAACCATCATCAGCGAGGTGAAAATCAGTTTGCCCGCGTGTGCTTTGAGATACGTAAATAGGCGCAGAATAAATATTTTATAAGGCATTAAAATTGAGTGGGTTGGCTGTCTTTGGATAAAGTTTTGTGTATTATAGCCCTTTCAATTTAGTTGGTTTTGTATGACAAAATACATCTTTATCACGGGTGGCGTGGTTTCTTCACTCGGCAAGGGCATTGCCTCTGCTTCGTTGGCTTCAATTCTAGAATCGCGCGGACTCAACGTGACGATGCTCAAATTAGACCCCTATATTAATGTAGACCCTGGCACGATGAATCCGTTTCAACACGGCGAGGTTTTTGTCACAAACGATGGCGCTGAAACCGATCTTGATTTGGGGCATTATGAGCGTTTTGTGAATATTCAACTGGGCAAACGCAATAATTTTACCGCTGGCAGAGTGTATGAAAATGTCATCAAACGTGAGCGCAAAGGCGATTATGCGGGCACAACCGTGCAAGTTATTCCGCACATTACCGATGAAATCAAGCGTTTAACGAAAGCGGGCGCGCAAGATGCCGACGTGGCTTTGGTGGAGATTGGTGGCACGGTTGGCGATATTGAGTCGTTGCCATTTTTAGAGGCGATTCGACAAATGAGTGCTGAATTGGGGCGTGAAAATACGCTCTTTATTCATTTGACTTTGCTGCCCTATATTAAAGTGGCAGGCGAGCTTAAAACCAAACCCACTCAACATTCGGTGAAAGAATTGTTGAGTATTGGGATTCAGCCCGATATTTTGATTTGTCGCTCCGAGCACGCATTGGATAAAGCACAGCGCGACAAAATCTCACTATTTACCAACGTTGCCAAAGACGCAGTTTTTACGTCATTGGACGTGGATACGATTTACAAAGTGCCGCTGAGTTTGCACGCCCAAGGGCTGGATGCGGTGGTGATTCGCAAATTATCGCTCAAATGTCACTCGGCTGATTTGTCAGGCTGGACGCACGTGGTGGCGCAATTAGACCAGCCAAAAGCCAGCGTTGATATTGCGATGGTGGGCAAATATATGGATTTGACAGAGTCCTACAAATCGCTTTCCGAGGCGTTGATTCACGCCAGCGCACACACTCAAACCAAAGTGAATTTGCATTATTTTGATTCGGAAAAAATTGAAACCGAAGGCGCGGATTGTTTGGGCAAAATGAGCGCGATTTTGGTGCCAGGTGGGTTTGGACATCGCGGCGTGGAGGGCAAGATTCTCAGTGCAAAATATGCGCGTGAAAACGACATTCCGTATTTGGGGATTTGTTTGGGAATGCAGGTAGCGGTGATTGAATTTGCGCGCAATGTGGCAAATATGCCTCAGGCAAACAGCACCGAATTTGACCTCAATACGCCCCATCCTGTGGTGAGTTTAATCACTCAATGGCAGGACGAACACGGGCAACTTCAGCGGCGCGATGCGGGCGAGAATTTGGGCGGGACGATGCGATTGGGCGGACAACAATGCACACTGAATGCGGAAACAAAAGCCCGCGCGATTTACAATCAAGCTTTGATTACCGAGCGCCATCGCCATCGTTATGAAGTGAATAATCAACTCATTGAGCAACTCGCTAACGCGGGGCTGACGATTTCTGGGCAATCAGCGGACGGTTCGTTGGTTGAGATGATCGAGATTAAAAATCATCCGTGGTTTGTGGCGTGTCAATTTCACCCCGAATTTACCTCAAAACCGCGTCGCGGACATCCTTTGTTTAATGCGTTTATTGAAGCGGCGAAAGTGGCGCATAAGTTGATTTTGTCTTAAATTTTTTAATCAACTGAGATTTTTGATTGACAAAAACTAAATTCAAGCAAGTCAAAACAAAGGTCAGCGTTTGGATTTGACAAATTTTAACAGCCGTCTTTTTTTGTTAATTTGGCGCGCGTTGAGCTGATTTTTTTTGTCTTTGAATGGATTTTCGCTGTTTTTATATTCTAATCTGATGGGCGTATTCGTCAGTTTTAATTCCCGAATAAAGAGGTTTTTCAAATACCGCTCATAAGCGCCAGGTACCTGCGTGAGATGATTGCCGTGAAACATCAATGTGGGCGGAAAAACGCCAGATTGATGCACGTATTTAATCTTTAAACGCCTGCCTTTTACGGGTGGTGGCTGGTGTCCGTGATTGGCTTTTTCCAGAATTTTGTTGAGTAATGAAGTGGGAAATTGTTTGCCTGCATTTTGATAAGCGGTGTGAATCGGGGCGAATAATTTGCCCACGCCAGAGCCGTGCAGCGCCGAAATCATATGCAAACTGGCGTAATTCACAAAGGACAGTTTGACTTCTAATTTGCGTTTGACTTGTTGTTTTTGATACTCGTCCAGCCCGTCCCATTTGTTGATGACGATGAGCAGCGCGCGCCCTTTGTCTTTAATCATCCCGAGCAGGGTGGCATCTTGCTCGGTGACCCCCTCGCTGGCATCTAATACTAACATCACCACCTGCGCTTTTTCTAATGCGTCAATGGCTTTGATGATGGAGAATTTTTCGATTTTGTGATGTGTGCTGCGTTTGCGCCGAATGCCAGCAGTGTCAATCAAAGTGTATTGTTGCCCATTGCGCTCAAATGGAATGTAGATGCTGTCGCGCGTGGTGCCAGGTAAATCAATCACCAGCACTCGTTCTTCGCCGAGCAAACGGTTAATTAAAGTGGATTTGCCCACATTCGGACGACCTAAAACTGCCACCGCAATGCCGCTAATTTGGCCCTCGTCCGTATTTTCTGGCACACTCGGTGGCAAAATATTTTTGATTAAATCTAATGTGCATTCAATTAAATCGCCAATGCCCTGATTGTGCTCGGCAGAAATTAGGCTGGGTTTGCCAAGTCCGAGCTCGTAAAATTCGGCTTCGCCACCCGTGTTTAAACGCTCGCTCAAATGCTCGGCTTTGTTGCAAACCAAAATCAGATTTTTTTTAAAGCGGCGCAATTGATTGGCGATTTCCAAATCCAGCCCCGTGATGCCATCTCTGGCGCTGAGCATAAAATAAATCACATCCGATTCTTCCAGCGCATTTAGCACCTGTGTTTGAATCGCGCTATCCATCAGATTTTGTTTGTGGGTCAGTCCGCCCGTGTCAATAATCGTGCAGCGGGTTTGATCCAGCATAATATCGGCGTATTGACGATCGCGCGTCAGTCCTTCAAAATCCGAAACTAAGGCTTGTCGCGAAGCACTCAGGCGATTAAATAGGGTGGATTTGCCCACATTTGGGCGACCGATTAGGGAAATAACAGGCAGGTGCATCAGTGTTTGAGTGAAGTAAGCATCAATAATAAGTGTTGAAATCAGGGATAAATTGCGTTAAAACTCATTCAAATCGTTGATTTGCATTTGCAAAATTGTTTTAAATTCTGATTCGGGCGCGCTTTGTTGCAGGGCGAGTTGATAATGTTTTTGGGCGCGTTTATTTTTCCCTAAATCCGCATAAATATCGCCTCTGGCTTGATTGTAAAGTCCATTAAATGCGTTGTCATTTTCTGTGCCCAGCATTGTTAACGCTGGATCGTGCTGCCCCATTTCAAGATACAGTTGGGCGGATCTGAGTTTGGCAATGTCGGCAATCAGGGCGTTTTCATTGTGCAATAAAGGCGCAATATAATCCAGCGCGCGTTGATAATTTTTGGCTTTGACGGCGTGTTTTGCGAGCACTAATGTGGCTTGATGGGTGTAAATACTGCTGGCATAATCCCGTTGCAAAATCTCAAAAAATTGTGGATTGTTGGGGTTAGAAACCAGTTGATTGTAATACGTGCGCGCCTCAATGGATTGAGAATTTTGGTAAGTTGTGTAGCCTTTCCAGCCCCAAATTCCGCCCAATCCGAGCACCACGCCGACGACGATTTGCGGCCCGTTGGAGCGCAACCAATGCTTGATTTTTTCTGCCTGCTCTTCTTCGGTGGAGCCAATTTCAATGAAGTTTTTCATAAGATTTTCTCAAAATAATCAATCACTTGGTCAAGTTGCATCATTCGTTGTGCGCCTTGGGTTTTCAGCGGTTTGAGGCTGATTTGTGCGTGTGTTAATTCGGTCTCGCCCAAAATCAAAGCGTAATCCGCGCCTGCTTTGTGGGCTTTTTTGAATTGACTTTTAAAACTGCCCAAACTCGCGTCATTATAGAGTATTAGTTTGGGTAATTTTAGGCGTAAGTGTTGGGCAATTTCTAAGGATTTGGCTTGTGCCAAAACGTTTTC
>CAZRUL010000037.1:0-4548 GCA_964603245.1 uncultured Piscirickettsiaceae bacterium | reverse complement strand
TTTTAGTCACATCCACCAGCAAATAAACCAGTAGCGGGGCAGTGCTCGGTGGGATATTTTGCGCTTCCAATAACAACATCAAACGCTCAAATCCGATCGCAAATCCAATGGCTGGCGTGGCTTTTCCGCCCATTTTTTCGCACAAACCGTCATATCGCCCGCCCGCGCAAATCGTGCCTTGCGCACCTAAATCGGTGGTCGTCCATTCAAACACGCTGCGATTGTAATAATCCAGTCCGCGCACCAAACGTGGGTTAATTATGTAGGGAATTTTGAGGTATTCCAAATGATGTTTGAGGGTGTTGAAATGTTGCTGCGAGGCATCATCCAAATATTCCATTAATTTTGGCGCGCGCTCAATTAACGCCTGCATCGATGGATTTTTGCTGTCCAAAATGCGCAACGGATTGGTGCTCAAACGGCGCAAACTGTCCGCGTCCAATTGTTCTGCGCACGCGCTAAAATACGCCACCAGCACGGTTTTATAGTGGGTGCGCGCCTGCTCATCGCCCAAAGAATTGAGTTCCAGCGTTAAATTTTTGAGTCCGATTTTTTGCCACAGTGTGTGAGTTAGAGCAATCAATTCTGCATCTATTTTGGCATTTTCTGCGCCGAATACTTCCACCCCAACTTGATGAAATTGCCGATAACGACCTTTTTGCGGACGCTCGTGGCGAAACATTGCCCCAAAATAAAACAGTTTTTGAATGCCTTCGCGCGGTAAATTATGCTCAATCATCGCGCGCATACAACCCGCCGTGCCCTCGGGGCGTAGGCTGAGCGAATCGCCACTGTTTTCTTGCCACGAATACATTTCTTTTTCCACAATATCAGTCGCCTCGCCAATCGCGCGACAAAAAGTATCGGTTTTTTCTACGATCGGGGTGCGAATATTTTGGTAGCCAGCGCCAATCAAAAGGTCGGTGATGGTGCGCTCCAATGCCAGCCAACGCCCAGAATCTTTGGGCAATAAATCATTCATACCGCGAACAGCGCAAGGTTTTTTGGACATAATTTGATGAGTCGATTAAAAATAAATGCAGGCTGATTTTACCTATTAACGCCGAATGACTTCAGCGGTTGAGTGATTTTTTCAGCCGTTTGAGGCGTAATCCAGTGAGTTTGACAGGTGAAATCACCGCTGGAAAATAATTGATATTGATTAAACCCAATGCGCGGCTCGTCATTAAATTGATGCGCAGTTGACGGGCAAGCAATGAGCCTCAGATTGCCACGGGTAAATTCGCCCGCCTGATGTGCGTGTCCCCAAATCACCCCTTTGATTTTTGGATAATCCGCGATGAGATTGAAAAAATCCTGCGCATTTGTGAGCGACAGTGCATCGTCCCAATCGCTCAGCATCGGCACGGGCGGGTGGTGCATCGCGATGATATTGTGTTTTGCGGTCGTGTTTTGCAAATGATATTTCAACTGCGCCAACGTGTTTTTGGTCAAATAACCACTGACGTGATTTGCCCGAGCCGAGTGAGTGGTGATTATTTCCCAATTGCCGAGCGCGGCAGTTTGTGTGAGTTTTTGCTGAGGTGCGGAATTTTGGGCGGAATGTTGTTGAATTTCAGACGGGGAAAATTGCTGAGTTAAATGCGCTAAATTGTCGTGATTGCCTGCGATGAGCAGTAAATTTGGCAGCAAATTTGGCGTGCGATTTGAATTATTTTTTGGTTTTTTAATCAGCGGGGCAAGTATTTTTTGTAATAATTGATAAGAATTTGGCGTGCCGTGCTGACTCAAATCGCCACTGAGCAGCAGCACGTCCGCGGGGATTTTGGCAATCGTTTGCACCACCGCGCTCAAATTTTGCGTATGCGCTGGCAGGGTTGCATCAATATGACAATCGCTAATTTGAATCAGAGTTTTCACGCGCTTTTAGCAAAACGAATGCGCGCGCTCAAGCCTGTGATGAGCTCGTATGCTAGGGTGTCGCTCCAGCGTGCTACGGTTTCTACGGGGAGTTTTTCATCGCCCCACAAAATCGCGCGATCATTGATTTTGACGTTGTTTTTGAGATTGTTTTCAAGGTTAATTTTGCTGATATCAACACAAATTGAATCCATCGAAACTCTGCCGATGAGCGGACACAAAACGCCGTTAATCAATACGGGCGTGCCATTTTTGGCGTGTCTCGGATAGCCATCGCCGTAGCCAATATTGACGAGTGCGATGGTGGTTTTTTGGGTGGCTGTCCAAATTGCGCCGTAGCCGACTGAGTCGCCCGCTGCCAAAGTTTTGATGGCAATAATCGGGGCAGTCAGCGTCATCACGGCTTTGAGGTTTGGGTCAGATTTTCCAAATGGTGAGATTCCGTAGAGCATAATGCCAGGGCGCACAAACTCAAATAATGCGCTGCTTTGCGTCAGAATTGCTGCCGAATTTGCCATCGAGCGCGGACTGTTTTGCCCTTCAGTGCGTTGGATAAATTGCGTTAATTGTAAGTCGTTGAGCGGGTGTTTTGGCGTATCGGCGCAGCCAAAATGACTCATTGTGCAAATGATTTTAAGCAATGGATTTTTGCTGATTTCAGCCAAACAAGTGCGATATTCCGCTGCCAAAAATCCTAGTCTGTGCATACCAGTGTCAAGTTTTAGCCAAATATTGAGCGGGGTTTTGGTGTGAATAATCAGCCCAATTTGCATCATTGAATGCACCACAATATGGCAGTTTAGCGCGCTTGCTTGCTGTAGTTCTCTCGCATTGTAAACCCCTGCTAGCAGCAAAATCGGCCGCTCGGTGATGGCGCGTAATTGTGCACAATCTGAGAGGTGGCTGAGTGCCAAAAAATCGGCGCGCTCAATCAGTGGGCTGATGCATTCAAACTGGTGTCCGTAAGCGTTGTTTTTGAGGATTGCCACGATTTTTGAATGGGGGCATAAACGTCTGACCAGCGCTAAATTATGGGCGAGCGCGGATTGCGAAATGAAGGCAGTTGTGCGCATACCGCGGGCGTTTAAAAAGGCTCGCTTTCAAAGCCCGACATATCTTCGTAGCCCATATCCGACCCGTCTACATTGTCAAATGCATCGTCATACGCCAGATTTTCAAAGCGCGCGTATTCCCCCACAAAAGTGAGTTTAATCGTGCCCGTTGCGCCATTTCGGTGTTTGGAAATTTTCAAATCCGCTTTGCCTATTTCGTCGGGATTCGAATAGCCGTCGTCGTGATATTGTTCGTCGCGATAAATAAAACCGATAATATCCGCATCTTGCTCAATGGATCCCGATTCGCGCAAATCTGACATTTGTGGCATCCGTCCTTTGTGGGCTTTTGGGCGTGATTCAACGGCGCGATTGAGCTGAGACAGGGCAATCACAGGCACGTTAATTTCTTTGGCAAGGGCTTTGAGCGCGCGCGAGATTTCTGAGATTTCTTGGTTTCTGTTTTCGGATTTGCCGTGCACTGTCATCAGTTGCAAATAATCTATCATAATCAACGACAAATCAGGGTATTTGCGTTTTAAGCGCCGACATTTTGCGCGAATTTCAGTCGGCGTGATTGAGGCAGTTTCATCCACCAGCACGGTGCTTTTTTCCAGCGCAAGCACTGCGTGATTAAAACTGTGCCAATCGGTGTCGGTCATTGTGTCGCGTAATTTTGAAATAGAAATATGCCCAAACGAAGAAATCATTCGCATCACCAATTGCTCGGTTGGCATCTCTAAACTAAACACTGCCACAGGTTTTGGATCGTTGGTGGTGATGGCGACGTGTTGCACGATATTCATCGCCAGCGCAGTTTTGCCCATACTCGGACGACCCGCGATGATGATTAAATCGCCATTTTGCAGCCCCGAAGTGAGTTTGTCTAATTCGGTAAAACCCGTGGCCAGCCCTGTGACGCCCTTGGTTTTTTGCATTTCGTGAACGCGAGTGACCACGCTTTTAATCATATCTTTGACGTTAGTAACGTCTTGTTTATTGCGGGTAATTTGATCAGAAATTTCAAAAATCTTTTTTTCAGCAAAATCTAACAATTCTGAGATTTCAATATTTTGGCTGTGTTGAAAAGCAGAATTGGCGATTTCATTGCTGGCGCGAATCAATTGGCGATAAACCGACAATTCACGCACGTGTTTTGCGTAAGTTTTAACATTGGAAATGTGCGGCGTGTTTTCGGCAATTTGCGCCAAATAAGCAAACCCGCCAACGGTGGTGTCTTCGCCTGTTTTTTTGAGCTGCTCTTTAACCGTCAAAATATCAGCGGGCTGATCGTGCTCCAATAAATACGCAATGGCAGTAAAAATGGTTTGATGATTGGCGTTATAAAAATCATTTTTGGTGATGAGATCCGCCACCTCGTCCCAGATTTCATTGTCCAGCAACAAACCGCCTAAAACGGATTGTTCCGATTCTTTTGAATGAGGGGGGAGTTTGGCGTTTTCAGAGCTCATTGTGAGGGCAGGTTTAAAGGAATGATGGGTTAAAAAATAGTTTTAAAAATAGTCTGATAAATAGTTTTAAAAATAGTTTGCGGCGATTGTGTCAAATGCGGGCAGTGGCAAAACGCTGCATTGTTTTTTTAATGAAAAAAATC
>CAZRUL010000036.1:8425-10319 GCA_964603245.1 uncultured Piscirickettsiaceae bacterium | reverse complement strand
GCGTTTGTGGATTTCTCAAAAATCAATCCAAATGCGATTACTAAAGAGACGATTGAAAATGCGCTGGGCGATTTGATTCTCTCGCCGACCAGAAATGTGGATATTCTGGATATTCAAAAAGAAACCGCCAAACATTATGCGCTCACTGTGTCTGATTTGAGCTCCAAAAGTCGCAAACAAAATATTGTGCTTGCTCGACATATTGCCATTGCTATCAGCCACGAATTGACGATGGAATCACTCACAAAAATTGGCAAGGTTTTTGGCAATAGAGATCATTCCACGGTGTTGAATTCTATTAAAAAAGCCAAAGAAAAAACCGCTAAAACCGCCGAGATACAAAGCGATTACGAACTTATCAAGTTAAAGTTAACATTATACAAATAATACGAAAAATGATAAAAGTTATCCACAGTTTCCAATAGTTATACAGTGAGATGTTAAGAGGTTATACACGATACAACTGTTTAATTTTTAAGTAATAATTAAACTTATCCCGATAAAATAGGCGGGCTAATAATAATAATAAACTATTAATCAAATAACAAAAAATTTCTGATGAATCCAATAAAAATACAAATCCAAGTTAAAGCGTTATTAGAACCTTTAAAAGTCGTTATTAGTGCGGTTGAAAGCAAACCAACATTGCCGATACTTTCACATGTGTTGATTGAACTTAACAAAGGCAAACTGACACTGACAACCACTGATTTAGAAATTGAACTACGTGCTTGGCAAACAATTGACGAACAAGCCAAAGTTAGTTTTACAATTTATGCTAAAGATTTGATTGACATTATTAAAAATTTAGCACAAGAAACTTTGATCGAATTTATCATTGAAAAAACCAAAATCTATATTAAAACCAACAACAATTCTTTTGAACTCAACACTTTTAACCATCAAGATTTCCCTGCTTTGCCCGAGGTAAAAGACAGCGATACGATTGTTATTAAACGCGAAAATTTGATTCAACTGATTAAAAACACCAGTTTTTCAATGGGCAATCAGGATATTCGATTGTATTTAAATGGGCTGTATCTTGAGATTAATCCAGATTCTATCGTCGCAGTAGCCACCGATGGACATCGTCTGTCTATCGGGAAAATTGAGCAAAATAACAACATTGAAACTAAAAAAACAGTGGTTTTGCCCAGAAAAGCAGTGAATGCGCTCAGCAATATCCTTGAAAAAAGCAATCAAAACGAAATAGCAATTAATCTGGCTAAAAATTATTTTTATCTGATTAGCGACACCACCACCATTATTTCCCGATTGATTGATGGAAATTTCCCCAACTATCAGCAAGTGATTCCAACCAATTACGAAAATACCGTCATCATCAACCGACAAAGTTTTTTAGACAGTTTGATGCAAGCCTCTATTTTTGTGGATCACAGAACCAAAGGGGTGAAATTATTATTTAAAGAAACTCAATTACATATTTTTTCACACTCAGAAAGAGGGCAAGCAAAAACTCAAATTGAAACCAGAAATTTCGACAAAGAAATTGAAATCGCTTTTAATATCCAATATTTAATCTCCATTTTAGAAAAACTCATCACCGAAGAAATCAACATTATTATTCCAAATGGCGAAAATAAATCTTGTTTATTGACCAATATGGACAGTGAAATTTATCAATATATCGTGATGCCAATTAAAATTTAATGGCAATTATTAGCAAATTATCCATTCATCAATTTCGCAATTTTAATCATCAATATTTAGAGCCCAGCAAAAATATCAATTTGTTTATCGGAGATAATTCTCAAGGAAAAACCAATTTAATTGAGGCAATTTATTATTTGGGACACAATCGATCTTTTAAAACCAAAAATTTAGCAGAAGTGATTGGTTTTGATTCAAACACTTTTCAATTAAAGGCGCAAAT
>CAZRUL010000036.1:0-8325 GCA_964603245.1 uncultured Piscirickettsiaceae bacterium | reverse complement strand
CCAAAAAACAAGCGATCGTATTTGGATTGGGGAGTGTTTCACGTGAAACAAAAAAGTTTAGCCACCTTTAAATCCTACAACAAAATCTTAAAAAATATCAATGTTTTATTGTTTAATCAAAAGCCCGCAGAATTGGATTTTTGGTTTTTGGAGTTGGCAAAAATATCGGTAGAAATCAATCAAAACAGGATTGATTATATGAATGAATTAAAAAAAACCGCGGCCTGTCAAGATTTGCAACCCTTATCAGAGTTGTTTGATTATGTGGAGGGGTTTGATTATCAGCTCAATTTAGGCTGGACAAAAGAAGTGGACGGGTTGGATTTTGAGAGTATTTATCATTATTTAATTAAAAATACTCGGACCTTACTCAAAACCAAACACCTAAATTATGGCTCTCATAAAGCCAATATTCGTTTTTCGCTACACCAAAAAGCAGAATGTTTTTTGTCCAGAGGAGAGCAAAAAATCCTCTCAATTATTTTTTGGCTGACCCAAGTATTATTACTAATTCAAAAAAATATTACCCCGATTGTGTTGATAGATGATTTGTCTTCTGAGTTGGATAATGAAAAAATCAGCCTCATTTTGAACTATTTAAATATGCTTAATATTCAAACTTTTGTGACCAATATTAATCCGCATTCTGGGTTAATTCAGCAAACAAATGGCGCGGTTTTCCACATTAAAAACGGCAAAATCAGTGCTTAAAATAAACACCGTTTGAGTGGTATAATCCGAGCATTTTTTTAAGTCATTTTTTTATGTCAGAAAAAATATCCGAACAATATCAGGCCTCTAATATCAAAGTCCTAAAAGGGCTGGATGCCGTCCGAAAACGCCCAGGAATGTATATCGGTGACACCGATGACGGCACGGGTTTGCATCATATGGTTTTTGAAGTGGTGGATAATTCCATTGATGAAGCGCTAGCGGGACATTGCTCCAAAATCAGCATTATTATTCACGAAAATAATTCAATCTCAGTGGCTGATAATGGCAGAGGAATTCCGACTGGCATCCACCCTGAAGAAAATATTTCTGCGGCTGAGGTGATTATGACCGTGCTGCACGCGGGCGGAAAATTTGATGACAATTCCTACAAAGTCTCGGGCGGATTGCACGGGGTGGGGATTTCAGTGGTTAACGCATTATCCGAGAGCGTGCATTTAACCATTTGTCGCGATGGCGAAATTTACGAGCAACACTACCAACTAGGCGTTCCAGATGCACCCATAAAAGTGACTGGCACAACCGATCAAACGGGCACAAAAGTGCACTTCAAACCCAGTGCTGAGATTTTTGCCATCACCGAATTTAAATACGACATTTTGGTGCACCGAATTCGAGAATTGTCGTTTTTAAACTCAGGGGTTTGTATTGAAATTGAAGAGTTAGCCACTGGGCGCAAAGATACTTTTGAGTATAAAGGTGGCATTTCTGCGTTTGTTGAGTATTTGAATAAGTCAAAAACACCCGTTCACGACGACATTATTATTATTAATTCTGAGAAAAATAATATTGGAATTGAGGTCGCATTACAGTGGAATAATTCTTATCAAGAAAGCATTTATTACTTTACCAATAATATTCCACAACGCGATGGCGGCACCCATTCTGCGGGTTTTAGAGGGGCATTAACCCGAACATTTAACAATTATATTAGCAATTCAAAACTGGCTAAAAAAGAAAAAGTGTCCATCACAGGCGAGGATATTCGTGAGGGATTAACTGCGATCGTTTCAATCAAAGTGCCCGATCCAAAATTTTCATCACAAACCAAAGAAAAACTGGTTTCCTCAGAAGTGCGCGCACCGATTGAGTCTTCACTCAACGAAAAAATTACGGATTATTTATTAGAAAATCCAACTCAAGCAAAAATTATTGTTGGAAAAATTCTAGACGCTTCAAAAGCGCGCAATGCAGCACGAAAAGCCAGAGAAATGACGCGCCGTAAAGGGGTGTTGGATATTGCGGGTTTGCCAGGAAAATTAAGCGATTGTCAAACCAAAGACCCAGCCGAATCTGAATTATTTTTAGTGGAAGGGGATTCTGCGGGTGGCTCTGCTAAACAAGGCAGAGATCGACGCACACAGGCTATTTTGCCTTTAAAAGGCAAGATTTTAAATGTTGAAAAATCGCGTTTTGAGAAAATCCTTTCCTCAGTGGAAGTGGGCACATTAATCACCGCGCTCGGTTGCGGTATCGGCAAAGAAGAATACAATATTGAAAAATTGCGCTACCACAAAATCGTAATTATGACCGATGCCGATGTGGATGGCGCACACATTCGCACATTATTATTGACATTTTTTTATCGTTATTTGCCAGAATTGGTTGAAAACGGCTATCTTTATATTGCTCAGCCACCTTTGTATAAAATCAAAAAAGGCAAGCAAGAGCGTTATTTAAAAGACAATCAAGAGTTGGACGAGTATTTATTACAAGAATCGATTAACGGCGCGTATGTGTTTACCGCGCCAAATACACCCGCAATTTCAGGCTTAGCGCTTGAGTCGTTGATGAGAGATTATTATAAAATTGATGCCATTATTGGGCGTTTAAGTCAGAAATATAACGCAACTTTATTGAGATTTATTGCTAATTCTAGACCACTTGAAGATTTTCAAAATACCGAAAAAACGCAAAAATGGTGTCAGGATTTGGAGCAAGCGTTAAATAAAGATTTGACCCTATCGCAAAAACACACGGTTCATTTTAATACCAGCACTCGGCAATTAGAACACGTGTTTTCAGTCTACGGAGTGGAAACGGATTGGGTGAATTTGGATCAGGCATTTTTTAATTCTACCGAATATCAAACCATCAAAGATTTTTCTCAAACGATTGAAAGTGTGCTCAATGAAGAATCTTATGTTGAAAAAAAGAACAAAAAAATTCAGGTTAAAAACTTTTCTCAAGTAGCAGATTTTTTAATCAAAGATGCTAAAAAAGGGCAAAGTTTTCAGCGCTACAAAGGGTTGGGTGAAATGAATCCTGATCAATTATGGGAAACCACAATGGATCCAGAAAACCGAACTTTGCTTAAAGTTAAAATTCAAGATTCGATGGTGGCTGATGAGGTTTTTTCAACATTGATGGGCGATGAAGTTGAATCCAGAAGGCGGTTTATTAAAGAAAATGCATTATCGGTTGATAACCTAGATTTTTAATCACAACAATATTAATTTATAAAAGGGGCGTTAAATATGTCAAAAAAACATCCAATTATTTCTATTACTGGGTCATCTGGTGCTGGCACAACCACGGTTAAAAATGCATTTAATCATATTTTTAAACGCTTAAATATCACCTCAACTGTGATTGAAGGAGACAGTTTTCACAAATACAATCGCGTTGAAATGCGCGAAAAAGTGGCACAAGAAATGGAACAGGGTAATCGCTATTTCAGCCATTTTGGACCTGAGTCTAATTTGTTTGAAACGCTGGCAAAAACCTTTCAAACCTACGGCGAAACAGGACAATGTATGCGCAGGTATTATTTGCATTCGGAAGAGGAAGCCAAACCTTACAACCAAAATCCAGGGGAGTTTACCCAATGGGAGCAAACGACTTTGGGCAGTGATTTGTTGTTTTATGAAGGTTTGCACGGCGGTGTGGTGGATGGCGACACTAGTGTTGCTAAGTTTGTGGATTTATTAATCGGCGTAGTGCCAGTGGTTAATTTAGAGTGGATTCAGAAAATTCATCGCGATAAAGCCGAGAGAGGATATTCAGCCGAGGCAACTGTGGATACGATTCACAGCAGAATGTGGGATTACATCAACTACATTACCCCACAATTTTCACTCACGGATATTAATTTTCAGCGCATTCCCACGGTAGATACGTCTAATCCTTTTATTGCACGGGACATTCCAACTGCTGATGAAAGTATGATTGTGATTCGTTTTAAAGACCACAAAAGTGTTGATTTTTCTTATTTGAAAAATATGATTGAGCATTCTTTTATGTCACGACCCAATACTTTAGTGATTCCTGGCTCTAAAATGGGTTTTGCGATGGAGATTATTTTCAGAGATAAAATCGAAAAAATTATGGATTTAGCGTAATTCATCTTTTTATTTTTTCATAAAAAGGTATGTCTACAAAATCAAAACCCAGCGCACCCAGTTTTTTAGAATTTTTTCTATACTGGTTGAAACTGGGTTTTATCAGTTTTGGCGGACCCGCTGGACAGATTAGTATTATGCATCAGCAGTTGGTTGAAAATCGTCGCTGGATTTCCGAGCATCGTTTTTTACACGCACTGAATTTTACGATGGTGCTTCCCGGGCCTGAGGCACAGCAATTGGCCACTTATATTGGCTGGCTAATGTTTGGCGTCAAAGGTGGGATTGTTGCTGGCGTTTTGTTTGTTTTGCCCTCTTTGTTTATTCTTTCTGGACTGACTTGGGTTTATCTTTTTTATGGAGATATGGGTTTTGTGGCTGGCGTTTTATACGGAATTAAGCCTGCAGTAACCGCAATTGTGGTGTTTGCTGCTTATCGTATTGGGTCGCGCGCATTATCAAATAATAGTTTAAAGTTGTTTGCGTTGTTGTCATTTATTGCAATTTTCGCGTTCAAAATCCCTTTTCCCTACATTGTATTAGCGGCGGGTATGTTGGGGTATTTGGGGGCTTATTTTTCACCCGACACCTTTAAATCTGCTGCTCATCACAGTGAAAACGCACAGAATTACGGTCCCGCTTTGATCGACAATCACACCCCTATTCCAGATCACGCTAAATTTAAATGGTCCAGAATCATTATGTTTGGCGTGGTTGGTTTGGGTATTTGGCTGGCAGTGATGAGTGCGTTGTCAAATGAAACCCTGAATAATATGGGGATGTTTTTCACTAAAGCGGCTTTGGTGACTTTTGGCGGTGCGTATGCAGTTTTGCCGTATGTGTATCAGGGCGGGGTGGAGCAATTTGGCTGGCTGAGTGCCACTCAAATGATTGACGGTTTGGCGCTCGGGGAAACCACGCCAGGCCCGCTGATTATGGTGGTGGCGTTTGTGGGATTTGTGGGCGCTTGGACACACGAAATATTCGGCTCAAATTCTTTATTATTAGCGGGTTTTACTGGAGCAACGGTGGCAACGATCTTTACATTTTTGCCCTCGTTTTTATTTATTTTTCTGGGCGGCCCAGGGATTGAAGCCACTAGAAATAATCTAAAATTTAGCGCGCCTTTGTCAGCCATCACCGCAGCTGTGGTCGGCGTTATTCTAAATTTGGCGGTATTTTTTGGCTACCATGTTTTGTGGTTAAACGGCTTTGAAGGGGATTTTGAAATCTTCGCAGCGTTAATCGGCGTGGCTGCATTTGTCGCATTATTTAAATACAAACTCAGTATTATTAGCGTGATTGGCGCCTCAGCATTGGTGGGTTTGGCATTCACTTTATTCACTTAATTTTAAAAAAAAACATAAAAAGTGATTGAAAAATACACGTCAGCTGTTATTCAACAAAAATTAGATGCGTTAAATACTCAAAAAACTATTGCTCAGACCGCAGCTCAAACACCCACCAAAATGGTTGATTTTGAAAATACAGCGTGGAAAATCAAGCAACAACAATTATACAAAACCTTTATTTTTGCGGATTTTATACAAGCATTTGGCTTTATTACGCAGGTGGCTATTTTGGCTGAGAAAATAAATCACCACCCAAAATGGTTAAATAATTACAAAAAAGTTGAGATTTATTTAACCACTCACGAAGTAAAAGGTTTGTCTGAGAGGGATTTTCAATTAGCGAATATGATTGATAAAATCATTACTTGACTACAATATTGACCAATTTATTGACAATCACGATGGTTTTTATAATCGTTTTATTGGTGATAAATTTCTGAATATTAGCATTCGTGAGTGCTATATTTTCTAACGCGAACTTGTCTAAATTATTTTCCACCATTATTTTGGCGCGCAATTTGCCATTCACTTGCACCACGATTTGAACCTCATCTTGCGCCAGCGCATTCTTGTCAATACTTGGCCATAGTTCGTTAATTATCGCGTTTTGATGCCCCAGTTTTGCCCACAAATGATGACAAATATGGGGTGCGATCGGACTGAGTGTTTTGAGAATAATGTGAATGGATTCGGCTTTAACGCTCAGCGATTGCGCGTCTGTTTGGTGAAATTTAGCAAGCGCATTACTCAGCTCCATCAGGCTGGCGATGGCAGTATTAAACGTATGTCTGCGTTGAAAATCATCGGTAATTTTTTGCAATGTTTGATGGGTTTTTTGTCTGATATTTTTTTGTTGTTTGCTGAGTTTGTGTAATTCTAAAGGCTTGATGGGGGCGTTATTTAGGTCTTGAATAAAGTTTTCAACCAGTCTATAAATTTTGTTGATGAAACGATAAGCACCCTCCAACCCAGAATCACTCCACTCCAAATCTTGAGTGGGAGGGGCGGCAAATAAAATAAATAAGCGCACCGTGTCAGCACCGTATTTTTCAATCATTTGCGCAGGATCCACCGTATTGCCTTTGGATTTGCTCATTTTTGCACCATCTTTAAGCACCATTCCTTGAGTCAGCAGATTTTTAAATGGCTCATCAGATTTGATCAAACCCTCGTCGCGCAACAATTTATTAAAAAATCTGGCGTATAAAAGATGCAAAATTGCGTGCTCAATGCCGCCAATATATTGATCTACTTCCAGCCAATAATCGGCACGCTTATCCAACATCAAAGTAGAATTATCGCTACAAGTAAAACGCGCAAAATACCACGAAGACTCAAAAAACGTATCAAACGTGTCGGTTTCACGCATCGCCTCAGCGCCGCATTTTGGGCAAGTGGTTTGATAAAATTCTGGCATTTTTTTGATCGGCGACCCCACCCCATCAAACGTAATATTTGTTGGCAAAACCACGGGCAAATCTTTTTCTGCCACACCGACCGCACCGCACTGCTCACAATTCACAATCGGAATCGGACAGCCCCAATACCGCTGACGCGACACGCCCCAATCACGCAGGCGATAATGGGTTTGTTTTTTGCCTAATTTTTTTGCCTCCAATGTTTTGGCAATCGCGCTAAAAGCCTGTTCGGCATTTAAATCATCAAACGCGCCAGAATTGAACAATATGCCTTTTTCAGTGAGCGCACCCGTGGCAATATTTTGTTCGCCATCGTGCTTGCCAGAGATGGGTTTAATCACTTGAATAATTGGAATATTGTATTTTTTGGCAAACTCATAATCACGCTGATCGTGCGCTGGCACACACATCACCGCGCCCGTGCCGTAATTCATCAACACAAAATTTGCCACCCAAATTGCCACCTTTTCACCTGTAATCGGATGGGTGCAAACCAGCCCAGAATCCACCCCTTTTTTCTCCATGGTTTCCATAGTTTCTTCGGTGGTTTGAATGCTTGCACACTCGCGCGTAAAAACTTTAACCGCTGGATTTGTTTCGCCCGCCATCAGTGCAAGCGGGTGCTCTGCGGCAATCGCCAAATAAGTAACCCCCATTAATGTGTCGGGACGAGTGGTATAAATTTTGAGCGCATCCTCCCCCTCGATGGTGAAATTAATTTCTAGCCCAGTGGATTTTCCAATCCAATTTTTTTGCATCGTTTTGACCGCCTCGGGCCAGCCGTCCAACGTATCAAGCGAAGTGAGTAATTCTTCAGCATAATCGGTGATGCGCATAAACCACTGAGAAATTTCCTTTTTTTGAATGCGTGCATTTGAGCGCCAACCTCGCCCATCGATGACTTGCTCATTCGCCAAAACCGTTTGATCCACTGGATCCCAATTCACCACCGCATTTTTTTTGTAAACCAACCCTTTGGCGAATAATTTCACAAACAACCACTGCTCCCATCGGTAATAATCTGGGTGACAAGTGGCAATTTCACGCGACCAATCGTAGCCAAACCCTAGCTCAATCAGTTGGTTTTTCATATAATTAATATTTTCGTCAGTCCATTTTGCGGGCGGAATTTTGTGTTTGAGTGCGGCATTTTCTGCGGGCAATCCAAATCCATCCCAGCCAATCGGTTGCAGCACGTTTTTGCCCTGCATTTTTTGAAAACGCGAGATGACATCGCCAATGCTATAATTGCGCACATGTCCCATATGAAGCCGTCCCGAGGGATAGGGAAACATACTTAGGCAATAATATTTTTCTTTTTCGCTGTCTTCAACCACTTCAAATGATTTGTTTTTTTGCCAAAAATCCTGTGCGGTTTTTTCGATGGTTTTGTGGTCGTAATGTGTCATAATTTTTTTTTTCGGTTGTGTGGATTTAAATGTTGTTTGGGCCGAGTTTTTTTATTAATATTTAGAAAAAGTC
>CAZRUL010000035.1:0-10365 GCA_964603245.1 uncultured Piscirickettsiaceae bacterium | reverse complement strand
TTTTATCGCTGTCATTTTTTTACAAGCACAACACAACCTTAACACAGTGCAAAAAAATATAGCGCGATGCCATTTAATTTAAAAAAAATCGCACACCGACCTTAAAAACAATTGATAATAGCCCACTTTCAAACAACCACAACCTAAATTATGCGCGATCAACATTTAATTGCTGGCAAACGCTTAAGCGATGCAGAATTTTCAGTCCAAGTGCACGTTATCGTGAACAACACCTTAAACGTGAAAACATTTGCCCTCGCCAGACCCTCCACCGTTAAGGTTTATACCGCCCTAAATGCGTTTGACAAGTCCTTGCTAAAAACCAAAGAAGCGCCCTCAAAGGTGCATACTCTTGAAAAATATACCGCGCGCACTGCCCTAGAAGATGCGCTGAATGAGGAAAGGAATGCGATTAACTTTCATTATGCGGGCAATTCTGAATTAATGCTTACGTCTGGTTTTGAACTCAGCCAAACCAACCGTCATCAGACCAATGAACCGCCTAAAGCCCCTGAGTTTATTGATTTGTTTGTCTATCCAAAAGAGTCTGGGATGGTGGAGTTTAAGATTGATCGGGTGGCGGGTGTTGAGGCATATGTGGTGGAATATCGTCAAGTCATCAAAGGTGAAGATACGCCGTGGCAACACGTGCTGAGTGCGGCAACTGGGCGGGTGACGCATTTAAAAAGCGAGATGCGCTATGAGTTTCAGGCAGCAGGCGTGAATACCTACACTAAAAAGCAGGACGAGTATCATTTTTCTAATATCAGCTCGTGCGTGGTGCAATAAACTGGGTTTGAGTCATTTTTAGTTGGATTTGAGACATTTTTAAATAACCATAGGACGACAATGCTAGCGATTATCGGAGGCACGGGACTTTATCAGCTGGATGGCGTAGAAGTCATTGAAACACACAATATTAACACCCCATTTGGGGCAACGTCTGCACCCATCATTCAAGCCAAATATCGACAACAAACCTTTTTCTTTCTGCCCAGACACGGCGCAAACCACCAACACTTGCCACACGAGATTAACTACCGTGCGAATATCCTTGCGCTCAAAACATTAGGCGTGCGCCAAATCATCGGCGTCTCAGCCACGGGCAGTTTGCGCGCTGAGATTCAACCCGGGGAGTTTGCAATTGCCAGCCAATACTTTGATTTTGTCAAAGACAATCGCATTCGCACCTTTTTTGGCGAGGGATTGGTCGCCCACATCTCAAGCGCACGCCCTACTTGTCCAGATTTGAGCAATTGGATCGCAAAAACCGCCAGCGACCTCAACATTCCCCTGCATATGGGCAAAACTTATGCCTGCGTGGATGGCCCCAGACTTGGCACTAAGGCAGAGAGCCATTTTTTACGCACGGCAGGCTGTGATTTGGTGGGAATGACCAACGTGCCAGAGGTATTTCTCGCGCGTGAGGCACAACTCAACTACGCCACCATCTCAATCGTCACCGACTACGACAGTTGGATGGAAGACCCCGCGCAACACGCCACTCTTGCCAGCATTATGGCGCGCTACGCAGACAGTTTACAAACAGTGCAAAAGCTTTTATTGACTCTGCTTGAGCGTGACTTGCCACCCGTAGACGAAAACTATCGGCAATCCCTCAAAGACGCTGTGCTCACCTCAGAGGCAAACATTCCACAAAACAAACGCACATTGTTGGCGGTGTTGCAGCGTTAAAACACGACATTAAAACATTAAAACACGACGTTGAGACATTAAAACACGACGTTAAAATACTATGCTGGAGCGGGGGATTTCAGTGATTGTGCCACTTGCTGATGATGAGCCACATTGGCAGAATCTAGCACTCGATTTGATACGTGATTTGGTGCAATTACCACGCAACACGCAGATTGTGTGGGTGGTCTCAACCCATTCAACCCTCAAACAAGCCATTCAACAAAGCCATCGGCACTTGTCGCACAATGTCCAAATGGATATTCAAATCATTACCAGCCAAAAATCAGGCAGAGCGGCGCAAATGAATGCTGGGGCAAAGGTAGCAACACATTCGCACCTGTGGTTTTTGCACGCCGATTCGCGGTTTGGGGACAATACTGCACGCGCATTATTTGAGGCATTGCAAAATCACCCTGCGGATTTGCTGTATTTTGAATTGGCGTTTTGGAATGCCCCTGTTTTGATGCATCTCAACGCTTGGGGTGGCAATCTGCGCTCGCGAATTTTTAAAACACCGTTTGGTGATCAGGGGTTTTGCATTCCTCGGGCGCGTTTTTGGCAAATTGGCAGCTTTAACGAAACCCTAAGCTGTGGTGAAGATCATCAATTGGTTTGGCAGGCACGACAACACGGCATCGCGTTGCACAAAATCGGGGCAAAACTCTACACCAGCGCGCGCAAATATCAACAATACGGCTGGCTTAAAACCACACTGACGCATCAATATTTATGGATACAGCAGGCTCTGCCCGAATGGCACAAACTCAGGCGCACACTCAAACAAACGCGAAAATCCAAATCCAAATAAAGAGCAAAAACAAAATAGAAAACAAAAACAAAACGCCAGGCATTGCACCAAATATTGCGTCAGACGTTGGTTTGGCGATGTTTGCCAAAACGGCCGAACTGTCGCCCGTCAAAACCCGACTGGCAGCGCACACCAGCACCGAATTTGCACGTGTGTTTTATACGCTCAGCACGAACTGCACCGCAAATCTTGCACAACTGATGCAAAACCAACTCACGCCGTATTGGGCTTTGGCGGAGCATAGCGCGCTAACACTGCCACAATGGCAAACGCAATCCAGACTTTGGACGGGCGAAGGTGCACTCGGTGCGCGCCTGCACAACATTTACCACGCGCTACAAAAACGCCACGGCTGCGCAATTCTCATCGGCACGGACAGTCCGCAACTCACACCTGCGAATTTAAAGCAGGCGATGGACGCACTAAAACGCCTCCCAAATTCGTGCGTGATTGGGCCGTGTGCGGATGGTGGGTTTTATTTGTTTGGTGGGGCGATTGAGATTCCGCGAGCGGTTTGGACGAATGTTGTCTACAGTCAGCCCACCACACTTCAGGCGCTGAGTTTAGAATTGACAAAACAGCGGATTAACATTCACTTATTGCCCGTGCAAACAGACGTGGACAGACTGGCTGATTTGGCACCTTTGACGCGCGCACTTGAGGCAAATGCTGCGTTGTCGGATGCGCAGAAAACTTTATTGGAGTGGCTGCACAATTCCGCGGAAGTGTTTTGAGGGAGGGCAGAATATTCGGCTAATTATTTTTTAACAAATGCTCATAACGCTTATCTGTGAGGGTTTTAAGGAAGGCAACCAGTGCATCAATTTTGCGCTGATTGAGTTTCTTGCCTTCTCTCAAGTCATTAAAATTAATCGTTTCAGGCACTTCCGCTGCTGCCCACGGCTGATGGGTTTCGGGATTGATGCGGCGATTTTTGTTAATGTATTTATCATAAAACATAATGACCGTTGAAAGTTCGCTAAACACGCCGTTATGCATATATGGCGCGGTGATGGCAACATTTCGCAGAGTTGGCACCTTAAATTTACCGCGGTGTTTTGGATTCGTTACTTGCGGGTTGTTGAGCAGCCCATTGTCAATCGCCGTCACTGCGTTTTTTGCACGCAATTTAGTATTAATGGGCAGCCCAATATTGTGGTATTCGTAGTTGCTAAAGGTTTCTGCTTTGCTGTTTGGTTGTTTTTTCAGCTGATGACACAGGGCGCAATTGGTGTTGTTGTTGGAGAAAAACAAAGAACGCCCCAAATCTTCTAAATCGGTGAGCGCATATTCCCCCACTAAATAGCGGTCGTATTTTGAATCAAATGGCGCAAACACCTGAGTTTTTTCAAACGCGGCAATGCTTTGTGTCATTGCGCTATAAGCTTTTTGTGGATTTGTAAAAATAGCATCGCCATAGATTTTTTTAAATTGTGGGTTGTAAGTTGCGTGATTCTTAAGCCGATTAACCAAAGCTTGCTTGCTCGGCATATTCATCTCAATCGGATTAAGCGGTGGGCCGCCCGCTTGTCCCGTTAAGTTTTTTTCACGCCCATCCAAAAATTGTCCGCCAATCCATTGCTGATTTTTTGGATCAAAATGAAACTCAGGAATGAACATCGCATAAGCGGCACTCGGGGTGTTTCTATCGCCCAAACTTTTGCCATCATCGCCGAGTGACGCAGCAAAATTAACGCCATTATCACGAGGATCAATAAAACCAAAATCAGGATTGTGGCAGGTGCTGCACGACTGGGTTTGGTGGTTGGATAAAATTGGGTCAAAAAACAATTGCTTGCCGAGGGCTTGTTTTTGCGCAATCGTCTCAGGTTCTGTGCCACAAGCGCTGAGTATTAAAGTAGCAAATAATAATAAAAGTTTTATTTGGATTTCCATAATAAATAGAAAGGATAAAAAATAAGGTGATGAAAACGGCTAAAACGCTTCATTTTGCTACGCTGAATGCCAAACTTTAATTTGCCGACTTGATGAGACAAAACTAATGTCCCAAAAAACCAATCCCAAATTGCCAAAGCGCCACCAAAATTAACTTGGGTGTGTTGTATCGAATGATGAATTTGATGCTGTTTTGGTGAGATTAAAAACATTTCAATGATCTTGCCAAAACCAATGTCAATGTGCGAATGTCTGAGGTTAGAACCCGCCAATGAAACCACAAAAACTAGGGCATTAACACCCAAAATATCAACAACGCCAATCATTGCACCAAATAAGTAAATAAACACACCACTCACCAAACCAATCACCAAAGAATAGCGCAAACCAAATAATAAAGACTCAACAGGATGCACGCGGTAAAAAGTCAGCGGCGTTAAAACTTTGGCACTATGATGCACCTGATGAAACACCCACAGCCAAGGCACAGCGTGCAATAAGCGGTGCAGCCAATAACGACTAAAATCGCTTAGAATAAACAAACTCAGCGTAAACAACACCATAATCTGAGTATAAGAAAAACCCACTACTTTAGTCAATCCGTATTGTGTTAATAGCAGCTCATTTACCCATAGTGCCACTTCTTTAGCACCCATTAGCATTGGGAAAATCACCAGCACTTTGAACACAGAAATAAAAATAAAATAACCATAATCCAGCAATGCACTGGGGTGTAGCCAGAGTTTTTTGGATAAATTAACGCGACGCTTTGAAGGATTAAGCCATAAAAAAATCGTCGCAATTATCACTGAACTCAACAAAAAAACCCAGTAAATACGACGATGGGGGTCTAGCAGATATTCAAGTGGATTAATCACCGTCAGCATCTAATACTTTAGACACAAAGCCTAGTTTATTCATCAATGACAAATAATAAGATTTCATTAAATCATCACTTAAATAATATAATTCCTTGCCTTTAGCGCCCACCAAATCTTGTTCTTGCATTATTTCAACTTGCGCGATTGCTTGATTTAGGTATTCGATGGTTTTATTGATTTCATTCTCAGCGCCAAATTGTCGCGCAACATCCCCAAAGTCCTTATATTTAGGAGAATCGATTGCCTGTTTATGCGCCTGCAAAATGGCGAGAATTGCCTTTGTGCTATTTTGACTTAAGGCATATTCTGCGCGATGAATGTCTGAGTTGCCCTGATATTTTTTACTCAAACCCACCACATCGCCAATGCGCCACTGACTCAAAGCATAAGCATTGCTGATTAATGTATTTAACAAAATTGCACTGGCAAATTGCTCATCTTGCAAAAATTTAGCTTGATTCGCTTGATAGGCGGTTTTAATTTTATTGAGATAATGCCGAATAGATTTTGCCATTATTAGCGTCATAGACGCGACTCTGGCATTAGACAAATCTTGGGTAAATAATAAATATTCAAGCGCATTGATCGTTTTATGCGAATGTTTATATAATGCAAATGACAAATCATCCGAACCGTCAATAATTAACGCTAACTGTTTTTTGATGTCTTCGTTGTTGCCGTGAAAAATATCAATATAACGCGGAGTGTCTAAAAAATCTTCATTCAAATCACCCAGCACATAAGTTGCCTCAACTTTTTTCCAATTTGTGACTAACTGTGCAAACAGCGCTTGACTTTTTTTATCTTGATTTTTCTTATTTTGACTCTTTTTATTTTGTGCTTGTTTCAAACTAACAATAATTTTTTCAGCACTATTAATTGATTGTTCAACATTATGCAAAATCACCTGCTCAAAAAACTGCTTGTTCAGCGCATTTGCCTCCATCAAAAATAACAGGGGGATTGATAGAATTATTATTTTTATCGTGTGCTTTATCGCGTATTTCATCGTGCGTTTTATCGTAAATTTAATTTAAAGATTTTCAATAAATTCTATAAGTTTGAGTCGGTTTTTTTTATTTAAATTTATAAATTTTTGCCTGACCGATTCTGCCGCGCCGTGATGCCATAAAATCGCCTCTTCCACTGTGTCAGCGCGCCCATCGTGCCAAAAATTAGGTGCTTTTCTGCTGTTCCAAAGGGGTGCGGTGCGAAAATTTCCCTCTCCTAAATCATACGTCAGCAAGTCAGTATAAGGATAAATTGAACGCTTTGGCAATGCGTAACTCGGTGTGTGACAAGTCGCGCAACCCGTGCTAGCAAACAGTTTAATCGGTTTAATCGCACTCACTTTGTCCAAACTTCTCACAAAATAAGCAATCGCTTTTAAGCGGTGCATTGGCAAATCCAGCGCATTGCTTGTTGGTGCATTATTGCATTTAAGTTGCTGCCTGCCACAGTTTTCATTGGGGTGAAATGGATTCGTGAGTCCCATATCATTATGAGCAGCATTCGCTACTTGGGTGAGAATTGATGGCTCATTCGCACTCAAATTAAAACGATTGATGGGTTTATTAGGAATGGTTTCTAACAAACCTAATCCGTGCAAAGAGGGGGCGATGCGCACTGACATTGTGCCGTCAATATCGCCGTATCCTGTGTTGCTTAAAGTAATAATTGGCTGCTTTAATATCACTTTATCGCCATTTGCATAAATCAATATTTGCGTCTGATAATCAATGACTACCTTTGCCTCTACAGGCACATTACCCGTGGAGCGTGTATTGATTTGCACGCCATAAATACTGTTGGGATTGTTTAATTTAACAATTTTATGATGACTTCTGCCGCCTTTTGGATGGCAGTTTGCACAAGTATTTTGATTAAATAACGGACCTAATCCATCACGCGCCGTAGTGGAGGCAGGAAATGCCACCCAAGGTTTTTCAAAAAAACTCTTGCCTAAAATAAATCGGTCATTCGCTAAATTATTTTGCGTTAATGTTGGCGTTGAATATATTAAATATATTAATAATAAAGTTGCTTGCACCAACCTTTTGATATAAATAATACTAAACAACGACAACGCGCGTTACTCCTGAAATGGAGTGATGTCTCCTGGCTTTCTGAGCATTTTATTCACTTCATCTAAATGCAAAGTTTCGTTAACAATCATCTCTCTTGCATATTCTTCAATTAAGATATTATCTTCTTTTGCTAGTGCCAATAAATCATAATAACAATTTAGGGCCTCCTGCTCGTGTTTTAAACTTTCACGCATAATATCGCCAATATTATGTTGCTCGGTTTCTAATAATTTGCCTATTTTTAAAGAAGGATGTCCGCCCAATAATGTGACCATTTCACCTGCTTTATACGCGTGCATTAAGCCTTCTTCAGCATTGCTTTTCATCCAACTTACAATGGGAATTCGATTGTATCCAAACACCATCAAAGAATAATGCGTATAACGCACCACGCCCGCTAACTCTATTTCCATAATTTGATTTAATTTATCAATAATTATTTTATTACTCATTTGTTTTTCCTTATTTATGAAATAAATAGGTGCTTTAAATCCTATAAAACACCCAAAATAAAACTCAGCCGTTAAAGCTCAGTTGTTAAAACTCAGCCGTTAAAGCTTAGTCTCCTCACTATCTGTCACGTCTCCAACGCCCAAATTAATACCATTTGCTTTAGCAACCCCAATCATTTGATCACCAATCGCTCTTAACTCATTCTTCAACTTTTTGATTTGTTTAACCTGAGGATCATTCGGGCGAATTTGATAATCAAAGTGCCTAGAAGTTTCCGCTAAAGCATTCATTTGATTCACTTTAGCATCGGCAGAGGCAATCAAAGCCATCAACTCCTCTTTGTTTGACATCGCATCAATCGGCGCGGTGCCGTAATCAACACCATTATACGTGCCAAACAAGATATTTTTGAAGCCCTGATAATTCTGCGCGATATCACGATGGGTGTTATCAGAAAAACAACTGTGCTCGTCCTCTTCGCTGGGCGTTAATACCGCAACAGCAATGCGCTCATTCGCCAACTCAGATTTAATAAACACACCCAGTCCCGTAAAGATTTGAGTCAGCGCGACTTCACTGCTGATATTTTTACTGCTATCAGCATTATCACCCAATAATGCTGCACGGTAATTACTGTCATCATTTTTTTGCCAAGCTGAAACCATCGACGCCAAATCAGACACAATTAATGTCGCTGCTGCATTTAAATATTGCTTACGACGATTCGCGTTCGCAACAGTGGTGTAATCAGCAATCGTTCTTTTGCCCGCAGTCAAAGCGCCCCGAGTGATGCCATCTTTTAAGAAACTGGCATAATCCTGATCTTGCCCCCACAATAAAAACTCAATCGCGTGATAGCCCGTGGCAACATTCGCATCCCCGCCGTTTTCATTCAATGCTGCAATGGCATCAGGGGTAATCGTTGCAATATTCACAGACTTTGACTTGTCGCCATTCGGAGTAAATGCGCCTTTTGTGTCGATAATATTGCCAGCCGTTTTATTGCCTCTCGCATCAATCGTATAGTCAATCATATTTTCATCCAGCGGCCAGGCATTGAGTTGTCCCTCGGGTGCGCCGTATTTCTGTGCGTGCCAACCTTCTTCTGCATCAATAGGCCCATTGGACAATCTAAAAGCCTCTGTTTGTCCATAAGATTCTCTGGCAACTAACCACGCTGCTTTGGCATTGCCCATATTCATTGAGGTTGGATTGAGCGTAAAATTTTTGATTGATGCTTGCATCGTTTTGGCATCGTTGAGTGCATCTTCATAATTAGCAATCACAATATCTGCATAAGTGGTTAATATCTTGTGTTTATCATTGCCCCAAAATGCTTGTGCGGTTGATGTTGCCATCAAAACGACGACAACAGATGAGAGAATTATTTTTTGTAATTTCATATCATTTTTCCTTTTTATATAATAGTTAGTATTTAAATCTTAAAATTCATAAGCCAATTTAACGGAAAAAGTGGCTTTTTCTCCGTCTGGCTTATGGTTTTCCACTGTCACACTCGCACCCTCAGCAATCGCATAAGACATGCCATAAGCACTTGATTTTGTATCCCCCCTGTCCATTCTTGTGGCAAGCGTCCAGCTATCTGTTGCATATTGTAATTCTAATTGCTGCTCTTTAAAATCAGCCACCGCGTCATCGTTATGCTTCACTGTAACCTGCTCAGCAATCACCGTGATATTATTAAATGAAACTTGCCCGTGAATTGCTACGCCTTTATTATTTATATCATCCAGCGTATCTTCGTCAGGCACAGCATCACGAATAGTATCTACACCAACAACCAAAAAATCTCCTTCATAACCAATAGAGAGTCCATTATTATCCTTAGATTTGCCTCCGCCAATCTTAGAATTTCCAGCCCACGCTGACAGTGTCAAACCATTAATCTCAGTTGAAAACACCAAAGCTCTAACGCCAGTCTCGCCAATATCCAAACCCGCAGGATCAGAAATCATTGCAGTTTCATACGCGCCAAATGGTGCTGTTAATTTACCGACAGTAAAATCAACCCCATTAATATTGCCATTTAAAGTCGCCTCGTCAATGCTGACATCTGTCAAATCACCGTTCTCATCTGCTTCTGACAATAGCACAAGATTTGCACTTAAATCTTGCGTAAGATTCGCAGTAATGCCGAGCTCCACCGTCTCAACTAACGCCTCCCCTTGCGCTCTGTTTTCTTCAAATCCCACCTCAATTAAACCACTAAATTCAATCTTTGATTTAACATTTTCAAGCGCAGTTATCCGATCTTTTAATGCATCCACTTGCGTCCCTGCCACCGCAGAGGTGGTTGCGATAAATGCACCCAACATCATAATATTAACTTTCTTCATTATTTTCCCTATATTTAAATTTCTAAAAATTTGCAAAAAAAAACCCACTTTTTACAACGGCTTTTGATTTTTTATGCGCCGTCTTTAACTGACTTTTTTTAGTCAATTTATGCGAATGATACCAGTTATCATTTGCATTTGAAAATTATATTACAATATTTTAATAATCTAATATTGAGATTTTC
>CAZRUL010000034.1:0-10432 GCA_964603245.1 uncultured Piscirickettsiaceae bacterium | reverse complement strand
TTTTTTGTCCGAATGATATTTGATGACGGGCGATGTTCTGCCCTCCACCACCGCTTTAGTCACCACCACCTCGCGCACATTCTCAAGCGAGGGCAGGTCAAACATTGTGTCTAATAATAAATTTTCCAAAATTGAGCGCAAACCGCGTGCGCCTGTTTTACGCGCAACCGCGAGTTTTGCAATCGCAAATAAGGCGGGTTTTTTGAAGGTCAATTTCACATTTTCCATTTGGAAAATCTCTTGAAATTGTTTAACCACGGCATTTTTCGGCTGGGTAAGAATTTGCACCAAAGCGGATTCGTCCAATTCTCCGAGTGCGGTTTGCACTGGCAGTCGTCCGACCAATTCTGGAATCAAACCGTATTTAATCAAATCCTCAGGCTCAATCAATTCAAACAAATCACTCAACGTTTTTTTCGTATCCTGATCTTTGACTGCAGCAGAAAACCCAATGCTGGTATTGGTTTCAACGCGATTGCCAATGATTTTATCCAGCCCGCCAAATGCGCCGCCACAAATAAATAAAATCTTTGAAGTGTCCACATCAAGCGTGGCTTGATTGGGGTGTTTGCGCCCGCCCTGTGGTGGCACCGAAGCAATAGTGCCTTCAATCAATTTGAGCATCGCCTGTTGCACACCCTCGCCCGACACGTCGCGGGTAATGGAGGGAGAATCTGAGCGACGCGAGATTTTATCAATTTCATCAATAAAAATAATTCCGCGCTCGGCTTTTTTAGGATCAAAATCGCATTTGGACAATAAATTTTTAATCACATTTTCCACGTCATCGCCAACATAGCCTGCCTCGGTCAAAGTGGTCGCATCCGCCACGGCAAAAGGCACATTCAAAATACGCGCCAATGTTTGCGCCAATAATGTTTTGCCCGAACCTGTCGGGCCGATCATTAAAATATTGGACTTATCCAATTCAACTTCGTTAGAAATATAGTTATTTTGGAGGCGTTTGTAATGATTGTAAACGGCAACAGACAGCACTTTTTTGGCGTGATTTTGACCAATCACATATTCATTCAAAAACGCATTTAACTGCGCTGGCGTGTAATCCCATTCCTGATGCGCTTCGTCCTGCGATTCTTTTAAAATCTGTTCAGCGATAATGCCATGACAAGATTCAACGCATTCATTACAAATACAAACAGTGCCTGGGCCTGCGATCAAACGCGCTACTTCTGTTTTGTTTTTGCCACAAAACGAACAATGCAATGCTTCAGTATCTGCCATAATTAACGCTGCGTCAGCACAGTGTCAATCAAACCGTATTCAGCGGACTTATCGGCGGACATAAAATTGTCTCGGTCGGTGTCGTGCTGAATGGTTTTAAGGCTTTGCCCAGTGTGCTGTTTTAAAATCAGATTGAGTCGGTCGCGGACTTGCAAAATTTCCCTGGCGTGAATGTCAATATCACTCGCCTGACCTGAAAAACCACCCAACGGCTGATGAATCATCATTCTAGAATGTGGCAGCGAAAAGCGTTTTTGCTTCGCACCCGCACTCAATAATAACGCACCCATACTTGCCGCTTGACCGATACACAACGTAGAAACATCGGGCTTGATAAATTGCATAGTGTCGTAAATTGCCAACCCTGCTGAAACCGATCCGCCCGGAGAATTGATGTAGAGATGAATGTCTTTTTCGGGATTTTCAGACTCCAAAAATAGCAACTGCGCCACCACCACATTTGCCATATAATCTTCCACAGGTCCGACCAAAAAAACAATTCGCTCTTTTAGCAGGCGCGAATAAATATCATAAGCACGCTCACCTCTGGCAGATTGTTCCACCACCATTGGTATTTGATTTAAATTTTTTATCGTCATAAATCCTACCTTAAATAGAGTAACGAACGTGCTACAAAGTCGTGCTTAAGTCTTGAAAATTGGTTTCTTTAATCGTGATTTGCGCTTTTTCTAACACCAAATCTGCCAGCATTTTCTCAATCACTAACGGCTCAATGTCCTTCAATCTACTGGCATCTTGCTGATAATAATCTAATATTTGCTGTGCGTTTGCGCTGTCATTTTTGGCAATTTCGGCTAATTTCTGCTGCACTTGCTCGGCACTCGCGCTAATTTTATGCTCAGTCACCATTTTATCCAGCAAAAATCTTAACTTGACTTGACGCTTTGCCTCGTTTTGAAAATCCGCAGCCGATAAATTTTGAGTCGGTGCGGTGCGTTGTTGTTGCGTAAATAAATGCTGAGCCGCTTGATTCACACTGCTTTGTGGCAAATCAAATTCGTGCGCATCCATCAGTGCGGCAAAAACGTTGTTTTGATTTTTGGCATTCAAACGCTTGTCCATTTCGGTTTGCATTTGCGATTTGATGCCGCTGAGCAAATCTTGCATCGTGTCTTCGCCCAACTTTTGAGCAAAAGTATCGTCCAATTCTAGCGCAATCGGTTCGGCAATTTCTCGCACAGTCACCTCAAAAACCACGTCTTTGCCCGCTAAATTTGGCGCCTGTGGATACGGCTGTGGAAAGGCCAGCTCAAGTTTGGTCAAACTATTTTTAGCCACATCCGTCAAACCCGTCTCGAAACCTTCAATCATCGGACTTTTGCCCAACACCAGCATAAAATCTTGCGCCTCTCCACCCTCAAAAACCACGCCATCAATCATCCCTTTAAAGTCAATTTTCAGCCTGTCGTCGGCTTGAGAATTGCGCTCAACTGGCTGATATTCGGTCAATTGCTCTCTCAATCCTGCCAGCGTTTTGTCTTCATCTGCTTGGGTAATTTCAACCTGAATTTGCTCAATTTCTAATTTAGCAAAATCCTCAATCACCACCTCGGGAAACACCTCAAATTCAACACTATAAGAAAAAACCGTCTCAGATTTTGAATCAATGTTAGTCAGTGAGGGTTTATCTACTGGCTCGATTTTGGCGTCTTTCATCGCCGTATATAAAGTTTCACTCACCAACTTTTCAGCCGCATCGGAATGCGCGCTCGCACCAAACCGCTTGCGTAAAATCGTCATTGGCACTTTGCCTTTTCTAAAGCCATCCAGCCGTATTGTGGCAGACATATCTTTCAACACTTGGCTGGTTTTTTGGGTAAATTTTTCAATCGGCAACTCAACGGTGAGCGACCTTTTTAATCCTTCTAATACTGTCAATGAGGTTTGCATAAAAATCTGTCGTTAAAAAATAATGAAAATAATTTAATGGAGTCCTGAAATATATTCAGCCACTGCTTTAATCTCGGCATTCGTCAAATCTTTGGTGGCATCTTGCATCATATGCGCATAATCATTGGTCCGACTTGGCGTGTTGGCGCCCGTTTGAGCATTGAATGCATTTTGACGAAAAGCTATTAATTGCTGAACAATGTAGGCTGAGTGTTGAGAAGCCAATGCTGGAAAATTCGCACTTGGAATGCCTGCGCCTTTGGGTCCGTGACAGGCAATACACGCGGTTGTTTTGGTTTCTAATTTGCCACCGCGGTAGATTTTTTGCCCCAATTTAATCATCGCAGCGTCTTTTTTAGCCACCCCCTGCGTGATTTTTTGAGCCGCATAATAAGCAGCAATATTAGCCATATCCTGCTGGCTCAAAAGTGCGACCATCCCTGCCATTGCGCCGTCTTTACGCGCGCCTGATTTAAAATCTTGTAATTGTTTGAATAAATATCCCTCGCCCTGACCTGCAAGTTTGGGAAAAATAGCCACCATCGAATTACCCGTAGCGCCATGACAGCCGATGCACGTGACGGCTTTGAGTTTGCCACTGCTGGCATTGCCCGAAGCAAAAGTATTAACCGAAATAAAGGCAAACATTGCCATCAAAATAAGTGTTAATTTATTCATAACTTAACTGATGTTTCAAAAAAATAGCCGACATTATACGTTAATATCGGCTTATTTTTTAATGCTAAAGTGCGTTAAAACTTGTCTCAAATTTCCACAAAACATCAACGCATCGCCTAAGTTTTGTAAAAATTGCGCAAATAAAAATTATTGTGAGGCTAAATAATCAGCAATCTCTTGTTCGTGACCTGCTGCCATCGGTGCCATTGCATTCATCGTGGCATCTTTACGTGCGCCCGATTGAAAGTCTTTCATTTGCTTGACGGTATAGGCTGCGTGTTGTCCATTCAACGATGGATAAGCAGGCACGCTAGATTTTCCACCTGCCCCATGACAGCCCGCACAACCTAATGAGTTATACATCGATTGACCCGTTGGACCTGCTTGCACTGAAAATACACCTGTTGCTAATAATAATGCCGATCCTAATAATAAATTCTTATTCATTTGTCCCCATCCTATGATTTAAAAAAATTAAACGTTGATATAATCAACTCTCCTGAAGCAACCGAATTATACACATTTCTAATGCACAATTTCTACCCGCACGCCAAATTTTTACGCTCCTGTCCTTCGCTCAAAGGTTGTCCCGTTGACGAAGGCTATGAAATCATCTTTGCAGGCCGCTCAAATGCTGGAAAATCCAGTGCCATCAACACCATTACCCAACAAAAAAAGCTTGCCAAAGTCTCCCGAACCCCTGGCAGAACGCAACATTTGGTGTTTTTTGAAGTGGATAATGATCGCCGTTTAGTGGATTTACCTGGCTACGGTTATGCCAAAGTGCCGCTCCACATTAAAGCCAAATGGAACCAAGATATGGGCGAATATTTTGCCAAACGCCAATGTCTCAAAGGGGCGATTTTGCTGATGGATTGCCGCCGACCCTTGCAACCTTTTGATCAAACAATGCTCAATTGGTGCGTCAAAAGCCAAATTCCAGCACACATATTATTAACCAAATCGGACAAACTCAAAAAAAGTGCGGCCGCCCAAGCGCATTTACAAACGCTGAAAAAAGTGCAACACCTCAACTCAGTCAGCGTCCAACTTTTTTCCTCGCTCAAAAAACAAGGACTCGCCGAAGTGTGGCAAAAATTAGACCATTTCTTTGAATTAAACAATGCTGATTAACCTTGATTTAAGTCAAATTACCGCCAGTGACACGATTGTGCTGGCAAATAATCGCCAAATACTCGCCCTCAAACGCAGTTGGCAGCAGCAAAAAGGCACGACGCAATTACCGCGTTTGTTGTCGTGGGGGCAATATCTGCGCCACACTTGGAATTTGCTCAATCCGAATACGACCGCGCGCGTCATTTCCACCATTGAAACCCGCCATTTATTCGCGCGCGTGATGCGTCAATTGGGGCAAAAAACCGATGCGCACCTGCTCGATGAAGTGGTGAAAAATTATAATTATTGTCGCGCGCATTTAATTAGCACCGAGCAATTACGCGCCAGCCATTTGGAACACACGCAAACATTCGCCACGTGGCTAAAATCCTATCAACAATACCGCCAAAAATCGGGACTGCTGGACGTTGCTGATTTGTCCGATTTAATTCTCAATCATCCGCACGCCAGCAAACTTCAAGCCCCCTATCTTTACGGTTTTAAAACGCTTACGCCCGAGCAACAAAAATTATTTTCTGCCATCGGTAGTCGCTCACTCACGCCCAAAAAATCCGCACAACACAGCACCAATCGCACATTTCAAACCACAAATGATGAAATTTATCAAGCTGCAAATTGGGCAAAGGCGCAACACCAAACCGACCCAAATCAGCAAATCGCGATTGTGTATCCAAATCTCAACCAAAATCATCACGAACTGAGTGCGATTTTTGATCAAGTATTTGCCGATACGCTGGTGGAAACGGGGCAAAAATCCTACAATATTTCGTTGGGAAAGCCGCTCACGGATTATCCGATTATTCAAAATATCCTCTGCGTGCTTGCGCTCAGCCACCAAATTCAGCACAACCGAATTAACGCCCTAGATTTTAATGCGCTCATCATCTCGCCGTATTTAAAAGGTGCACACGCGGAGCAATCCGCCAGAGCATTGCTAGTGAATCGCGTCCTCAAATTTGAAAAAACCCATCTCACGCTGGCACAACTCGCCCCCCACCTCAAAACCTGTCCGCGCTTAAACACACTGATTCACAACATTCTTGCCTTAAAAAACCCCAGCCAACAAACCCACAGCGATTGGCGTTTGAGCTTTCAAAATTGGCTCACCGCGTGGGGATTCGGCAGCGACAGAACTTTGTCCAGCGTGGAATATCAACTGCTCAACAAATACCGCGCCAGCAGTTTGGGGCTGAATCAACTCACTTTATACGAGCCAAAAACCCGCGCACAATATGCCCTGCAAGATTTGCGTCTGTGGCTGTCGCAGATTATTTTTCAAGCGCAAGCCGCTAAAACACCGATTCAAATTCTGGGCTCGCTGGAAGCGGAGGGTTTGTATTTTGATGTGGCGTGGGTGCTAAATATGACGCAAGATTTTTTGCCCGCCCCGCTCAACGTGCCGCGCTTTATTCCGTTTGAGTTGTGCGCCGTCCATCAAATCCCGCACAGCAGTTATGAATTGATTCAAACCGACGGGGAAAATACGCTGGATAATTTGTATCGTTTGGCGGACAACGTGATTTTTAGTTATGCCAAAGTGCGCGACGAGTCCGAAATCCAGCCCTCGCCACTGATTGAATTTAGCGAGAATGTGGAAATTGTGACGCATCCAAAACCCGCGCCGATTGAGCTGGAAACGATTGCCGACAACAGCGCCCCAGCACTCACAAATTTACAAGTCAAACGCGGCGTGAATATTCTCAAATCGCAAATGGCTTGCGCATTTAAAGGCTTTGCCCAGCGACTTGAGATTGAAGTTTTTCAGCCGCCACACATCGGTTTTAATCGCGCCGAGCAGGGCAATCTCACCCACAAAGTTTTGGAAAATTTCTACCAAACCATTCGCTCGCAAACCGCTTTACTCAAACTGTCCGAGCCAGATTTGCAAAGCCTCATCACGAATGCAATTGAGCAGGTGCTGAGTTTTTCGCGCTCCTCTTTTGCCCCGATTGAAAAGGCGCGTCTCAGTCATTTGATGACGCAATTTACAAACGCTGAAAAAACCCGTCCCGACTTTAGCATTATTGCCACCGAACAAACCCATCAAGCCGACATCGCAGGACTGCGCTTTACCACGCGGATTGACAGGATTGACACGCTCGATGGCGAGCCGTTGATTTTTGATTACAAAATCGGCAAACCACAAGTCAGCCACTGGTGCGGGGCAAATATTCAAGAACCACAATTGCCGATTTACGCGCTCAATCAAGACGTGGCAGGGATTGCGTTTATCGAGTTGTCCGCCGACAAAATCACTTACAAAGGGCTGAGTAAAAACACCACAACCCTATTCAAAGCCAGCCGTTCCTGTGCGTCGTGGGAGGAGCAACGGCTTTTGTGGCGCGCCCAACTTACAGCCGCCAGCCGCGCATTTCAGCAGGGAGAGGCGAGCGTGTTGCCCGTCAAAGGCGGCTGTGAATATTGCCCGTATGAATTACTCTGTCGGGTGGAAAAATAGTTCAATCACCTGCAAGCGTTTTGCGCGAATCAGCGTCGCAATGTCGGTGGTTTTATTTTTGGTTTGATGTTTGACTTTCACCGTGGTTTTCTTAACTATATGTAACGCCGAAAAATCCAGTTGGCTGAGTTGATCGCGCAGCTCACTAATCCCGCTCACGTCTGTCCCCAAAATCTCAAACACCCGCAACAAATCCGCAAATCGCTCGCGCCGTCTGAATGCATCACTGCGCACCAAAAAATCCAATATTGCCACAGGTGACCGCTCGCCAAACGTCCGCACAAACTCGGCAAACTGCCCGCTGAGTCGCGCCAAATCTCTATACCCTTTTGGACATTTTAAGGTGCGACAAACCGCTTTAATCGCGCCAACATTATCAACCGCGCCAACACTCTCCCGCGTCAGCCACACCGCAAATTTAATCTGTGCATTCGCCCGCGCTAAATTATCCAAATACTCAAACGCATTGTGATGCGCCGAATAACCCCCGCTCAGCGCAAACAAGCGCGCATACGCCCCGCACGCCAGCAACACTTTAAAAAACGCCGAGGGGGTTTGATACGCCAACGCCCGCGCCAATTCCTTAAACACGCGCTCACCCACCAACGCATCCACCTCGCCCGCCGCACTCATCTGCTGCATCAATCGGTGCGTTTTGTGCGCCACCTTAAACCCAAACGGCTTAAACCGTGCCGCAAACCGAGCCACCCGCAATATCCGCACGGGATCTTCGCTAAACGCACTTGATACGTGCCTCAGCAGTCCATTGTCCAAATCCGCACGCCCGCCAAACGGATCAATCAGCCCCCCGTTTGCATCACGCGCCATCGCGTTAATGGTCAAATCACGACGCAATAAATCGCTCTCCAAACTCACCCCGTCCGCCGCACACACAAACCCATCGTAGCCCGAACCCGTTTTGCGCTCGGTGCGTGCCAAAGCATATTCCTCACACGTTTGTGGATGCAAAAACACAGGGAAATCCTTGCCCACTTGTCGATAGCCCAACGCCAACATTTGCGCCACACTCCCGCCGACCACCACATAATCGCGATCGGTTTGCGCACCAATCAGCCCCAGCAATCCATCGCGCACTGCCCCGCCGACTAAATATATTTCCATTCCCATTCGCTCTTTTGAATCAAACGCCCATCATAGAATCAAAACCCGCGCGCGCAAAACAATCTACCTAAAACAATCGTTCAACTGCTTTAAAATCCGTCCATTTGCACACCTATTATGCACATCCACATTCTCGGCATCGCGGGCACTTTTATGGGCTCACTCGCGCTCATCGCCAAACAACTCGGACACAAAGTCAGCGGAATGGACGCGGGCATTTATCCGCCAATGAGCACCCAGCTTGACACCCATCAGATTGATTATGTGCAAAACTACGACCCCGCCAACCTCCCCAAAGCCGATTTATTCCTCATCGGCAACGCCCTGTCGCGCGGCAATCCGTGCGTGGAAGTCATTCTCACCCGCCAATATCGTTATCTGTCGGGCGCGCAGTGGCTCTCCGAAGCGGTGTTGCGTGATAAATGGGTGCTCGCCGTTTCAGGCACGCACGGCAAAACCACCACCGCGAGTATGCTCGCCTGGATTTTAGAATGCGCAGGGCTCAATCCCAGCTTTCTGATCGGCGGCGTGCCACAAAACTTCACCGAATCTTCGCGTTTGACAAGCTCGGATTATTTCGTCATTGAGGCGGACGAATACGACACCGCATTTTTTGACAAACGCTCCAAATTCCTCCACTATCATCCCAAAACGCTGGTTATTAACAACCTAGAGTTTGACCACGCCGACATTTTTGACTCGCTCAAAGACATTCAAAAACAATTCCACCACCTGCTGCGCCTAGTGCCTCAAGCGGGCATCGTGATTTATCCCGAACACCAGCCCAACATTGAGCAAGTCATCACCCAAGGCATCTGGTCGGAGCAGCTCAAAGTCCAACTCCCCCACCTCACCACCACGGCTGACGGCACCGAATTCGCCATCGACGGACATCTGCTCAAATGGCACCTGCTCGGCACGCACAATATGGCCAACGCGCTGAGTGCGGTGCGCGCGAGCGAACACATCAACATCCCCGTGCAACAAGCGATCCAAGCCCTAACCCACTTCCGCGGAGTCAAACGGCGCCTAGAATTACTCTATCAAAGCCCCAAAATCAGCGTGTATGACGACTTCGCCCATCACCCCTCCGCCATCCAAACCACCCTCTCGGGACTGCGCGCCAAAGTCGGGGACGCACCCATCATTGCGATTTTAGAACTGCGCTCCAACACGATGAAAAACGGCGTCCACCAACAAACCCTAGTCGACGCACTGAGTGAGGCGGACACGGTGCTATTGCTCAAGCCGCACGACATTGAATGGGACATTGACTCGCTGTTTCATTACAATTTATTCGCCACGCACAAGTCTATTTTGTTGTTTGAAAGCGTGGATGCACTCGTGCAAAGGCTTGCCGAGATTCAACACGGGCATTTTTTGGTGATGTCAAACGGCAGTTTTGGCGGAATTCAGCACAAAATCATTGCGCAATTGCCGAGCGTTTAGCGCAGATAGAGAGGTTTTTAGGGGTGAAAATGGGCTTCATTGGGCTAACATAGGGTATTTTCAGTCCTATGAATAAGGTTTTCTGGAACGGGGAAGGTGTTTGTTAGGACAAATAAGGTGCTTCACTGGGGCGGGGAAGGTGTTTATTGGGGTAGAAAATAGGCTTCTCTGGGGCGGGGAAGGTGTTTTTTAAGGCGGGAAAAGTGGTTTTCTGGGGTGGGGAAGTTGTTTTTCATCTAAAAAATAGTTTGCTCCCTCCCTCCTCGGACTTTAAAATACACCTGTTTAGTCTTTAACGTTTCCCTTTATGTCCTCCCTTCTCACCTACCGCCTGTTTCATCCGACCGACTTATTGTTTGATTGGTCTGAACAATCTCTTAAACTCGCGGAAGCTAATCCCGATAACCCTGATATTCTCGAAGAAATAACCCTGAA
>CAZRUL010000033.1:4241-10503 GCA_964603245.1 uncultured Piscirickettsiaceae bacterium | reverse complement strand
ATATGCGCTTACTCATTGAGAAAATGGAATCAAATCAGACGCATCTTAACAAAAAAAGCGTTGCAAAATCTTGCGAAAAGTATTGAATATTTTCCAGGTGTTGAAACGTGGTTTGAGCGAATGAATGCGCATGTGAAAAAACAATCAAATGGCAAAGTGAAAGTTCAGCATTACATAATATTAGCTGGACTTAAAGAAATACTTGCTGGCATAACAATACGCAAATCTTTCCAAGAAATGTTTGCATCAGAATATTATTTTGATCATCATAATGCCGCTAGATTCCCCACTGTCGTGGTTAATGATACTTCCAAAACTCAATATTTGTTTAGAATAAACAAGGGAATTACGGATATTACTCAATCAATTAATGATTATATGCCCGAGAGTGAGCGACCTATCCCATTTTCCAACATCATTTATATTGGCGATGGACTGACTGATGTGCCATGTATGACGGTTACGAAAAATAATGGAGGCTATGCGGTAGCGGTTCATAAGCCTAATAGTCCAAATTCTATTAAAGTTTGTCATAAATTGGCTATTGGTAATAGAATTGACTATTTTGCGCCCGCAAACTACGAAAAAGACAAGATATTAGAAAAGCGGGTAAAGCTATTACTTGATGTGATTGTTTCAAATGTTATGCTTGAAAAAGAGAAATTTTCGTTTCGAAGAGAAGTGAATGGATCAAAAGCAGACGACACTATGTGACTGAAAATGATCAATGTATTGCTGGCTTTAGATGGGCGATAAAGATTACAAAGTGTGTGGTAGTTATAACGGAAAAGAGTTATATTTGAATGTTTTTTAAGAGACTCTAATATGGCTCTGGAAGATGTTAAGTATATTTTTAAGTTTAGAAAACACACTCATCACATTTATATTCTATATTTACATTGAGTATTGGCTGTAATGTGTTTGTCATTTAGAAAATTAATAAATGCTTTATTCCTAACCCAAAGCTGATCAAACTTAAATTTTTTATTATTGAGCGTAGTGCGGATATTTTTGTCATTTATAAAACGCTTTTTAAATTTATCAACGCCCTGACTGTTATACATATTTTTTATGTTTTCAATATCACAAGAAAAAATCAATTCATCTTCTAGATTCTTGTGTTGAACGATAAGACAAAAGTTATACGACTTTAAAGATTTTATATTGTTGATAAAAATTTCAGCATTCTTAATATCATCGGTGTCAATTATAAAAAATAATTCATCTGTTTTGTTAATCGTTTTTGCTATCTTTTTAAAGCTTCCTTTCCAAAGATTAAATTTTTACACATTTGAGCTTTTTGTCACCCTAGTTTATTACTCTTTTGATTATGTTATATTACAATCAATGAATATTATTAAATGGCAAAACAGAACCAAAAAAGATTTGCGAAAAATTGCCGACAAACCTAGAAGCGCCATTCTAAAAACAGTCAAACACCTACAAAATCATCCAAACACATGGAAAAATGTAAGAACGCTGATTAATCATCAATTTGATTATCGTTTAAGGGTGGGCAATTATCGGATTTTCTTTAATTATCAAAAGAGTATTAACATTATTAAAATAGAAAGAGTGAAAAAACGCGATGAAAACACTTACTAATACACAAATTATCAAACAAAATGGCGTGCCTGTTTTTGCGGTGATTGATTGGGATAAATATCAAGATTTATTGAGACGTGCGGGCGACATTGTGTCTGATGCTGCACTTAATGATGATGCAAATTACACCCCGCATCAAGTGATAGAGTTGATTTTTAATAAAAACTATGCCACGATTCAAGCGTGGCGAATATATTTGGGATTTACTCAGCAACAAATAGCCGACAAGCTTGGTCTGTCACAAGTCGAGGTCGCTAAATTGGAACAAATTGCTCATACTCAAAGCAACGACACTATTCACAAACTGGCAAAAATTTTAGCAATTCATCCTCAACAATTATTAGATTAGTCGCCGTATAAAATGTTTAATGCAAGCGATGATGGGTTTCAGCGCAACAGATAAAAAATATTTAAAACCCCAGCCTTTAAACGTATATGCGTAAAATCGGATTTTTTGCACAATATTGAGGGTGAATCAATGGCAAATTACGCCACCAGTCAATTTAAAAACGGCCTGAAGTTGATGTTAGACGGCAATCCTTGTTCGATTATTAACAATGAAATCGTCAAGCCTGGTAAAGGGCAGGCGTTTAATCGGGTCAAGTTTAAGGATTTGATCACGGGCAAAACGTTGGAAAAAACTTTTAAATCGGGTGAGTCTTTAGCAGCCGCCGATGTGATGGAATTGGATTTGCAATATCTTTATAACGACAGCGAAGCGTGGCATTTTATGCATCCCGAATCGTTTGAGCAATACGCCGTAGATAGCGTGGCAATGGGCGATGCGAAGGGGTATTTGGTGGAGCAGGATACTTGCACCGTGACCCTTTGGAATGATAATCCGATTTCTGTAACCCCGCCGAATCACGTGATTTTAACGGTGACGGACACCGACCCTGGGCTGAAAGGCGACAGCGCTGGCACGGGCGGCAAACCTGCAACATTAAACACGGGTTTAGTCGTGCCTGTGCCATTATTTGTGGCGATTGGCGATAGGGTGAAAATTGACACCCGCACCAATACATATGTGGGGCGGGCGTAGCGGACTGGCGGGGATTCGGTGAAACCAGCGCGGCAGCAAACATTGCGTCAGACATTGCAGCAATATCATCAGATGTTGCAACAAATCAGGGATTTTTTTGCGCAACGTGCAGTGCTTGAAGTGCGCACGCCGATGTTGTCGCCACGCGCGATTTCGGATGTTTATATTGACAGTCTCAAAACCACTCTCAACACACAACTAAAAGCCCCGCGGACGGCGTATTTGCACACCTCGCCAGAGCTTGAAATGAAGCGATTGCTGCTCGACGGAAGTGGCGATATTTATCAGATTTGTGCAGTGTTTCGCGACAACGAGCAGGGGCGGGTGAATCGCAACGAATTTACGATGTTGGAATGGTATCGCGAGGATTTGAGTCTGGCGGAATTGTTGGCTGAAGTGGCGATTTTAATCCAGCAACTATTGCCCATTGAGCGCATTCAAACGCTGACTTATGCCCAGATTTTTGCGCGTTGGGCGGGGATTGACAATATTTACAGCCAAACTTTTGAGCAACTCACAGCGATTGCGCACAGTCATCAACTCACCACGGATTTGGAGGATTTGGCGCAGGCTCAGCTGTTATTATTTGTGCATTTAATTGAGCCAAAATTAGCCCAGATGGGGGCGGTATTTATTGTGGATTATCCCAAAGAACAGGCGGGGCTGGCAGCACTTGGCGAACCGTCGTTTGCTGAGGGTGCGGGCGCGCCGATGGTGGCATTGCGATTTGAATTGTATGTGGCGGGGGTTGAGTTGGCAAATGGCTGTCAGGAATTGGCGGAGATGGCACAATACAAGGCACGTTTTGTGGCAGACATTGCGCAAAGAAAGCAGTTAAATAAGGCGGCAACCGCGCTGGACGAGGATTTTTTGGCTGCATTTGAATCGTCAAACTCCCCCACTTTGGCGCGTATAAATGCCTCGGGTGTGGCAATCGGTTTGGAGCGTGTTTTTATGTTAAAACAGGGCAAAAATCGGTTATGATAGCGCCTTTTATTGAGCCTCTCACACGATGAAAAATCTCTATTTACTGGCTATTTTTCTGTTTGGCGCTGACGTTTTCGCGCTTCAAATTCTCCACTCCACCGATAGCCCCGAGGCTATTACCCAGCAACAGTCCAGCAGCAAACCGAGCGCAATATTAACGCCCAAACAATTATTGCAAAAATTAAAAACATCGGCAAAAACTGGCAATTCGCGCGCACAATTTAGTTTGGCAAATATGTATCACAACGGAATTGGCGTTGCACCGAATGAAAAACTGGCGTTTTATTGGTATTCGCAAGTGGCAAATCAGGGCTATGCGAGCGCGCAGTTTAATGTGGGCAACGCGTATTATTTTGGCACGGGTGTGGCGCAAGATTTGAATAAGGCGCGAACGTGGTATGTGAAGTCTGCTGAGCAGGATTTTGTCGGCGCGCAATATAATTTAGCGATTATGTATCGGCGCGGAAAGGGCGTGGCAGTGGATAATCTCAAGGCTAAATATTGGTATGAGCGCGCTGCAAAATTGGGCTACGGTCCTGCACAATTGAATTTAGCCAAACTTTATGAAGAAGGGATTGGGGTAAAACAAGACAAAGCGCTGGCGAAAGTTTGGTATGAAAAATCCGCCCAACAATATGATGCTGAGGCGCAGTATTATTTAGCTGAGTTTTTTGAGAATGAAAGCAAGCGCGATGGCAGCAAGAAAAATGATGACAAAATGAAACGCGCGATTGAGCTGTATCAACTCGCCGCAGAGCAGGATTTTATGAGTGCGCAAATGCGTTTGGCGCGATTGTATCGGCACGGGACTTTGGTTAAACAAAACGATGCGATCGCCCTGCGTTGGGCGTTGATGGCGGCTAAACAAGGCAATAGCGATGCGCAATTTTTGGCGGGCGTGATTTATCGCAAGAGCACACAGGTGGCGCACGATTTGCCCAAAGCGATTATTTGGTATCAAAAAGCCGCCGACAAAGGACACGACCGCGCGCAATATAATCTCGCTACGTTGTATTTGAATGGTAGCGGGGTTGAAAAAAATCTCGCCAAAGCGATTGATTTGTATCAAAAATCCGCCGAGCACGGTTTTGTGAATGCGCAATATTCTCTCGCGTTGCGGTATTTGCGTGGCGAAGGCGTGGCACAAGATTACAAAAAGGCGGTGAAATGGCTGACAAAAGCGGCAAATAAAGCGCATTCGCTGGCGCAATATTCGCTTGCTTTGCGCTATAAACTCGGACAGGGCGTGAAAAAAGATGCCTCGGAGGCGGTGTTTTGGTATCAAAAATCTGCCAATCAGGGCAATGCGGTGGCGCAATATCAACTGGCTTTGGCACTATTACAGGGCGGAGCGGTGGAGAAAAATCTCAAAAAATCCGTGACTCTTTTGACAAATTTATCCAAAAAAGGACATCCGTTGGCGGATTATCAACTCTATAAATTGTATAGTGCGGACAAAACATTGGCGCAAGATGCCACGTTAGCGCGCACCTATTTAGCACGTTCGGCACTCGGCGGATATGCGATTGCACAATATCGTTTGGGGCAGTTGAATGTCAAACAAGGCGCACGGAATGAGGCAGAGAAATGGCTCACGCGTTCAGCCCAGCAACACAATAAAGCCGCCATCAAATTATTGGCATCGTTGCAAAAAAACTCAAAAACTCCTAAAATTGCGCCAAAATCCGCCAAGCCCGCCCTCCAATTAGACGCAATCAGCAGCTCCACTCAGTCAATCGCCCGCAAAACGCCAGCCAGTCAGTCAGAAAAGACTGTGATTATTTGGCATCAAGCCACCCCTGCCGCGCACTACATCACCTCCAAAGCGCAAGTGGCACAACTGATTATGACCGCTCAGCAGGGCGACGCCACCGCGCAACACACGTTAAGCAAACTCTATCACAGTGGCGATTGGGTGCGTCAAAACAAAACCAAAGCGTTTTTGCTGGTGCTCACGGCTGCTAAACAAGGCTTGGTTGTGGCGCAAAATGCCCTCGCCACAATGTATATTAAAGGCTCTGGGGTGATGAAAAATTATGAAAACGCTTATTTTTGGGCGAGTATGTCTGCGTTTCAAGGCGATGAGGAAGGCAAGCAAATCTTAAAATATTTAATCAGACAAATGTAATCAATGCCGATGGTTGTTTTTAAAAAAGGGTTGCGTCTCCGCAGTTTGTCCAATTTTGTCCGCGTTCTGTGGTTTGTGGGGTTCGGAGTGTTGTTTGTCCAGTCTAATGTTGCTGTGGCGGCGTGGATTCATCCGCATATTTCCCAAGCAGTGTTTGCCAAATCGGTGCAAGATCGCACCCCGATTAACATTATTGAAACCGCGGATAACACGCTGGATAAGATTTATTTCTTTACCAATTTGCGCAATTTGAGTGGCGAGCGCATCACCCATCGCTGGATTTATAAAGGCCGCGTCAAAGCAGAGGTTAGTTTTGACATCAAAGGCAAGCGCTGGCGGGTTTGGTCGTCTAAAAAATTGTGGCATCGCTGGCTAGGGCAGTGGCGCGTGGAGGTGGTGAATGGTGCGGGTGAGGTATTATTTAGCAAAACATTCATTCTCACCGCGCGCAACGACAGCCCAACAGACACGCAAGATTTTGAAAACCCTTGACGCTTTGA
>CAZRUL010000033.1:0-4141 GCA_964603245.1 uncultured Piscirickettsiaceae bacterium | reverse complement strand
CCTTTGAATACACAGCGCTTTGAATACACAACCCTTTGAAAATCTATCTCTTTAAATCCCAACGTTTTGAAAACCCTTAAACTTAAATGAGCTCATTCCTATGAATAAAATAGTGCTTGCCTACTCGGGCGGTTTAGACACCAGCATCATCGTCAAATGGTTGCAGGACACCTATCAATGCGAAGTGGTCACGTTTACCGCCGACATCGGGCAGGGCGAGGAAGTTGAGCCCGCGCGCGCTAAAGCCAAAGCCTCGGGGGTGCGTGAGATCTACATCGAAGACCTGCGCGAGGAGTTTGCGCGTGATTTTGTGTTTCCAATGTTTCGTGCCAATGCCGTTTACGAAGGCGAGTATTTACTCGGCACGTCCATCGCCCGCCCGCTTATTTCCAAGCGTTTGGTGGAGATTGCGCGCGCCGTCGGTGCGGATGCGATTGCCCACGGAGCGACTGGCAAAGGCAATGATCAAGTCAGGTTTGAACTCAGCGCCTATGCGCTGGATGCGAGTATTCAAGTGATTGCCCCGTGGCGTGAGTGGGATCTGTCCTCACGTGCGAGTTTGATGGCATTCGCCAAAACCCACGGGATTGAGATTGACTACCAAAAGCAAGACAAGAAGTCGCCGTATTCAATGGATGCCAACCTGCTTCACATTTCTTACGAAGGCGATTTGCTGGAAGACCCGTGGGCTACCCCCGAGGAGTCTATGTGGCGCTGGAGTGTGTCGCCTGAGAATGCTCCCGATACCGCGCAAATCATTGAGCTGACGTATTCAAAAGGCGATATTGTGGCGATTGATAATATCCCAATGAGCCCTGCCACCGTGATGGAGCACCTCAACCAGTGCGCAGGCAGTCACGGCATCGGACGCAATGACATCGTGGAGAATCGTTTTGTTGGAATGAAATCCCGCGGCTGCTACGAAACCCCCGCAGGCACGGTGATGCTCAAAGCCCACCGCGCAATGGAATCGCTCACCCTAGACCGCGAAGCCGCCCATCTTAAAGATGAGTTGATGCCCAAATATGCCACCTTAATTTACAACGGCTTTTGGTTTGCCCCCGAGCGCGAGATGCTTCAAGCCGCAATCGATCACACCCAATCCGTGGTAAATGGCGTGGTGCGTCTCAAACTTTACAAGGGCAATGTGATGGTCGTCGGGCGCAAGTCTGACAACAGCCTGTTTAGCGAAAAGATTGCTACCTTTGAGGACGATGGCGGTGCGTATGACCAAACCGATGCCGCTGGATTTATTAAACTGAATGCGCTACGGCTGCGTTTAAAATCCCTATAATCCCCCAAATCGTTTTTTAAAAACCCAACCCCCTTCCAACTTCACCCCCAACCCCCTAAGACTATGTCAACTCCCTCCGCGTTTAGCCCCAAACACATCGCCACCGTGCTTGCATTGATTGCACTCGTTGTCGCGGTGCTACTTTTCACCGTGCTGGATGCCAATCAATCCACGCCATCCGCTCAATCCACACCCACCAAGCCGATTCCCGCCACTCCTTCTGTGCCAAAACACGCCATCGCGGTGACCACCGATCACCCACTCGCGACCAATACTGCGTTAGATATTCTCAAACAAGGCGGCAGCAGTGCTGACGCGCTAGTGGTTGTTCAGTTAATTTTGACGTTGGTTGAGCCCCAATCCTCAGGCATTGGCGGTGGCGCTTTTGCATTGTTCTGGAATGACAAAGAAAAACACCTCAGCACCTACGATGGCAGAGAAAAAGCCCCGCAGACAGCACAGGAAAATTACTTTTTTGGCGCAGACAACAAGCCATTGAAATGGAGCTTTGACACCGTGAGAGCTGCCAAGTCGGTGGGCGTGCCAGGCACATTGAAGTTGCTCAAGGACATTCACGACAAACACGGCAAACTCCCGTGGAATGACTTATTAGACAAAGTCATTAAGATTGCCAACGAAGGTTATCCGCTGGATCACAAGGTGTATCGGAATTTAGTCTTTGCTCAAAGCAAAGGGTTAGATGCCACTTACAAAACCGCGTTTGACTTCTACTTTAACGCAGACGGCACACCGAAGAAAATCGGCACGATCGTCACCAATCCCGCCTTTGCCCAGACCTTAACCACCATTAAACGAGACGGCATTGAAGCATTCTACGGCGGCACCATCGCCCAAGCCATCACCCAAGCCATCTACTCTGCGCCAAAGCAGGCAAAACAAGGGCAACAAATTCAGATAAAAGACTTCCGCGATTATCAAGTGATAGAGCGCGCGCCCATCTGTAGCCCGTATCGTCAGTGGAAAATCTGCGGAATGGGCCCACCCAGCTCAGGTGCATTAACGGTGGGACAGATTCTTTCCATCCTCAGTCATTTTGATATGAAAACCATCGGACACACCGCCCAAGGCATTCATCTATTTGCCGAGGCGAGCAAGTTAGCCTATGCCGATCGTGCGCTATATATGGCGGACAGTGATTTTGTCAATATGCCCACCAAGGGTTTGCTAGACCAGACGTATTTAAAATCCCGTGCAGCGCTGATTAACCCCAATCACACTACCGATAAAGTGCGCGCAGGCAAGCCACCCCGCGGGATGAACATCGCCACCCAAAGCCCCGACACACAGGGTGAGCGTCCGAGCACCAGTCATTTCAACATCGCTGATGACAGCGGCAACATCATCTCGATGACCACCACGATTGAGCAAGGCTTCGGCAGCGGCATTATGGTCGGCGGTTTTATGTTGAATAACGAGCTGACTGACTTCTCATTTGTCTCACATCGCTATGGTAAGCCAGTGGCTAATCGGGTAGAGGGTGGCAAGCGTCCGCGCAGTTCTATGTCGCCTACGATTGTGTTTGATGAGGCTAATCGCCCCGTGTTAGCCATCGGATCCCCAGGCGGTTCGCGCATTATTTCGTATGTGAGTGCGGCGATTGTGGCGTATTTAGATTGGGATATGCCACTGAATAAGGCGTTAAACATCGGGCATTTTGCCAATCGCAACACTGCCATCACCGAGCTTGAGAAGAATAGCGACAGCGAGGAGTTCGCCTCTGAGTTGAAGGAATACGGCCATAAGATTAAGTTCATTCGGATGAACAGCGGACTGCAAGCGATTGCGCTGAATGCCGATGGTAGCCTCAGTCCTGTGAGTGATTTGCGTCGTCAAAGACGGTAATTAACGCCGCTGATGGCGTGTTTTTGATTGTTTTTTGAAAGGCTTTGCGTGATGCGAAGCCTTTTTTGTGCGTGGGAATACTCTTTAAAACACCTCTTTCTTTATGTAATACGCAGCCGCACCCGTTGCCGCACCTAACGCAGCTACTGCTGCAACCGTGAGAACGCCGAGTCCCACACCGACTGCAATCCCGCCCGCCGTAACACCGCCCACAACAGCACCCGCACCCATAGCACCCATACCAGCCTCCGATGCCACGTAGATACTACTACTACTACTAACACTCAGCACACGAGCCTGCTGCCCAGGTATCACGCCAACATTAGGACGCGCAACATTCAGCACACGAACCCGCTGCACAGGTATCACGCCAACATTAGGACGCACAACATTCGGCAGAATTCTACCACTACTACCACTATCCAAGTTTATACTATGCACCGATCCTATTGACTCAGCGCCAACAACATTCTCAACACTAGATGAGCTTATTATTACATTAGATTGAGATTCAACCGTATTCACGACCAAACTATTCCCCTGTAGAAAGTAATCGGATCCAACCTCAACCCAGCCGTGATTAACACCAATGTCAGCCATAGCAACAGTGTGACCAACACCAATGTCAGCCATAGCAACAGTGTGACCAACACCCATTTCAGCAATCGCAGGAGCAGAACCAGAAGAGAGTATCGTGCCAACAGCTATGGATCCAGCTGTCCCGATTACTACGCCTGTTCCAATAAGAATACCTATGCCTATCACTGGGTTCATACCTGAATCATCTGATGTCTTTGGTTGAGTTTCGTCATGGATGTGTGGATCGATTGCGGTTGACGCTTGAATGACAGGGGTCACCCCCATTCCCAAGCACAAGATTGAAGTAATCACAATATTATTTATGTCTTTTTTCATTTTATCTCTCCATGGTTAATCAAACGCTTAAGCGTCTGCATCATCCAATGCTTCATAGGTTTTGACAGC
>CAZRUL010000032.1:0-10678 GCA_964603245.1 uncultured Piscirickettsiaceae bacterium | reverse complement strand
AAACTCAGTTTTGCAGAGGCGAGGGCTGACAATCAACAGAAATTTAATTATTTGATCAGTCGGATTGACAGTTTTATGAAATGGTCGTTTTCTGTCACTTTAATAGTTGGTGGGTTTGTGGTCGCAGCCATTCGTTATTTATAATTATTCACAGTCTAGTAAGTTTTAGATTTCTTTTCCAGAAAATTAATTTTCAACTGTGATCGTTTGTTTCTAAAATGTTTTATCTAGTTTTATCAACAGAAGTTTATTTGCCTCTTTTTGAAATTCATCATTTGTTTTAATAATTTTTGCTTCAAAACCTTGTAGTTTTGTTGCCTGATTACCGTCATTGAAATTTGTTGTCCCATGGGCTATCTCTCAATCCCTATTATTACCAAAAGAATTAACCACATTTGGCGACCATATTAAAAAGAAAATAATGCAAGGTGAACTCTCTCAAAAGCAATTAGCTCAATTACCTCATGTTTGCACCCAGACGATTCTACATTGGGAAAAGAATCAAACCAAAAAAACATCTCTAAAAATACCACACAAATTGTAGAGTTTTTACAATATTGTCCTTTGGCTTAGTTTTTATTCAAGCTAGGTCTTTCACTTGTGCGTCTGGGGCTATGCTTTACAGACTCAATGCCAACTTTAGCTCCTTGCTCAGAAACATTAACCCTCAGAACTCAGAATAATTTCTCCATTTTGGCGTTTAAATGGAAATAATATTGACCATCGGCACCAGTGAAAACACTAAAATTATCGTTATCTTGTGAATTTTGACGAACAGATTCTATGCCATGTTGTGCAGATTGTTTGGTTGTATATCCTTCTGACTTGCCAATTATTTCACCATTGCCAGCTTTTAATCTAAACCAATACTGATTATCATTTCCTGTGTATATTTCAAACTTAATATCTTTCAGCGTATTTGCCGAAAAAGGTTTTGATGGTGTTCCGTCTATCATCAGTTTTAAATATATTTTGTAGTTGAGAAGTCGGGCTATATCGTCAAAATCAAACTTTGAAAAAAATTATTTTGCCATATATCTTGCATTTACAATACTAAGGCGAAAAGAAATAATTGTTCCAACATTTCCTAAAACTGAATCTCTAATATCATTTTCAAATTGTGATAAATATTATTTAAATATTACTTTTGATATCTCTTAAATCAGATTTTTCTTGATCTAACAGGGTTATAAGTAATACATTATGAAGAATATGCTCTATTTTAGAACCTCATGCTTTCTTACCAAATAATTTCTCAAAGATTTCAAGAGATCCCGATGCTACCAGTGGTCGTTTATCAAATGCTTTTTTATAATTATTTTTTTTATTTAAAACTATCTCCCAAGAAAGTTCAGCTTGAGCACCTTCTAAAGTTAATATTTCAAAAAGTATTTTGTCGTTATGAATTGGTTGACCCCATTTTTCATCATGGTATTTGATATGTAATTTATTTTCAATATTAACCCAACTACATCTCTTTTTTGTTTGGCATTGTTTTTTCTATGTTTATTAAATATTTTTTTCTTTCTACGCCACCGCTATATCCTGCCATTTTCCCATCACTACCAATAACTCGATGACAAGGTATGATAATTGAAATCATATTTTTTCCGTTTGCACTGGCAACTGCACGAATAGCAGAGGGAATTTTTAAGTAATTTGCTTGTTCTTTATAGCTTATTACTTTTCCATATGAAATATTAATAAGACTATTCCAGACATTTTTTTGAAAATCTGTGCCAATTGGATCTAATTTTATTGAAAAAGAAGTTCTAGAACAACTAAAGTATTCTTGCATTTGTTGTGTTACTTCATCTGAAAATTTAGATTTTTTATAAACAAAAAATCCTTTTAATTTATCTTTTAAAAATTGTAACTCTGTTTCCAGCATTTTTCTATCAACAAATTCAAGTAGATTTAATTTGTTGCCAAAGTAACAAAAAACCATTTCTCCAATTGGTGTTGATAAGTGGTTAAAGAATATTTTATTTGTATATTTTGAATTCGAGATATCATTCTCTAAAATAGATCTCACTCTTTTTACTCTTATATATTTTTCTAAGGATATGCCTATTTTTTTTTGAAATTTTTGTTTAATTTTTTTGAAATTTTCTAACGAGGAAATAGGGTGTTTTTTATATGACTTATCGGGGAATTGGTTTTTTTCTAACCAAGCAATATATTCATAAATATAGGTATCGTCATTCGTCATAATTTGAGAGAATTCCCAAGAGGGTGGGTGACACACTTTACAAGACCTAAACCCTTTATAAGATTCATCTTTTCTTAATAATGTATTAAAAAGTTTTTGCTTCATAGATTTAGTTCTTAAATTATCATGTGAATATAATTCTTTAGTGTTTTTTTTGTTTTTAAAATAGATTTAGAGAAATTTTCTATTGTTGAAATAATAGCATCTGACATTAATGGCATAAAAAAATACCATTTGCACCATTTTTTTTTCATATAAAGCAACTCTTTCTAATGTTTATTCTAATTGATGTTCTTGTAATGCAATCTATGTGTCTGTTCTTACGTTGATGAAAAAACAAGAGTTGGCGACTTTGAACTTAACACCATCATTGGCAAAGAATTTGCCTTTCATCAGAAAATTAAAAAAACAACCAGTCAACAAGGTTGTTGCCTTGTTGAATAATCGACCAAGAAAGAGCCTTAATTTCAATCTCCTTTCGGTTAGTAAAAAAAATGCAACAGAAGTATTTGTTTTTAGTTTAAATTCGCCCAAATCCGACTTTGTCTTTATTCAACAAATCCACCCAATGTTTCATCAATCCACCCAATCTCTGGCGTTTTCAAACATCTTCATCCACGGACTGCGCTCATTCCATTTTTTGGGATGATAAGACTGCTGCACCGCGCGAAAAACCCGCTCAGGATGTGGCATCATCAGCGTGATTTGTCCCGAATCATTGACCACGCCTGCGCTGGCAAAGGCTGATCCGTTGGGATTGTGCGGATAGTTTTGGGTGGGATTGCCTGCGTGATCCACGTATTGCATTGCAATATTTTTTGGTGTGTTTTTTGGCGTGTTTTGAGTCAGATTGTGCAGGAGATTTTGGTTTAAATCGACAGCAAAACGCGCCCGTCCCTCGCCGTGTGCTATTGCAATTGGCAAAATTGAGCCCGCCATATTTTGCAAGAAAATAGAGCGAGATTCAGTTATTTTGACCGAGGAAAAACGCGCTTCAAATTGCTCAGAAGTGTTGCGCTTAAAAGTCGGAAAATGCGCCGCTCCAGGAATAATCTGAGTCAAATGCGACAACATTTGGCAACCATTACACACGCCGAGAGTGAAACTGTCGGACCTGGCAAAAAACGTGCTAAATTCGTCCATCGCACGCGGATGATACAAAATAGAATTTGCCCAGCCGCGTCCTGCACCGAGCACATCGCCATAGGAAAAACCGCCACACGCCGCTATTCCCTTGAAATCTGTCAGGGCAATATTGCCCGCTAAAATATCGCTCATATGCACATCAATTGCCTCAAATCCTGCCCGCGTAAAAGCTTGTGCCATCTCGATTTGACCGTTCACGCCTTGTTCGCGCAAAATGGCGATTTTTGGTTTTGTTTTTCCAATATAAACGGACAAATTGCTTTGATTAATATCAAAAGTGGGGGCAATTTTGAGCCCCGCGGTGGATTCGGAAATTGCCTTAAATTCTGCTGTGGCGCACGCGGGATTGTCCCTGAGTTTGGCAATTTCATACGAGGTGGATGACCACAGGGCGTGCAATTCAACTCTGGGACGGCTGTAGATTTTGGCTGATCCAGCAAAAATATTAATTGTATCGTTTGCGTTAATTTGGGCGATTTTGTACGCGCACTGGCTCAGTCCCGCGTCGTTGAGTGCGCTGAGCACCGCGTCTTTGTGCGCGGATTTGACTTGAATCACGCAGCCGAGCTCTTCATTGAATAATTCTGCCAAAAGATTGTCTGAGTTTTGCAGCTGAATATCCAGCCCGCAATGACTGGCAAATGCCATCTCCAACAAAGTAATCAGCGCGCCACCATCGCTACGGTCGTGATAAGCGCAAATGTGTTGGTTTTTGTTGAGTTGATTGATGGCCGTAAAAAAGTTTTTAAACAGGGCGCTGTCGTCAAGATTTGGCGGAGTGGTGCCGATTTGGTTGTAAGTTTGCGCCAAACACGAGCCCCCCATACGGTTTTTTGCAGCACCTAAATCAATCAGCAATAATTCACTGTCCGTGAGATTTTCCAGTAGCGGGGTTTGTTGAATGCGCACGTCTGGGGTTTTGGCAAAGGCAGTAATAATCAGTGAAAGTGGGGCAGTGACGGACTTCTGTTCGGACTTCTGTTCAGATTGTTGCTCGGGATTTTTGTGGTTATTTTCAGCATTTTTGTTGGCGTTTTGACTGGAATTTTGACTGCAATTGTCGCCAATATTTTCCTGCCACGAACTGCGCATACTCATCGAATCTTTGCCCACGGGAATGGTCAATCCGAGCTCGGGGCATAATTCCATTCCCACCGCTTGAACGGCAGCAAATAAATGGCCGTCCTCGCCCAAATGCCCGCTGGCACTCATCCAATTAGCACTCAAACTGATGTGGCGAATGTCTTCCACATATCCGCCGAGCATATTGGTTAATGCCTCGCCGATGGTCATTCGGGCAGCTGAAATTGCATCGCACAATGCCAGTGGCGCTTTCTCACCGATGGACATTACCTCACCGCGGTAGCCTGCATAATCCGCCAGTGAAATCGCGCAATCAGCAACAGGCACCTGCCACGGGCCGATGAGTTGATCTCGGGCAACCAGTCCTGTGATTGAGCGATCGCCAATGGTGATGAGAAAATTTTTGCTGGCAATCGTGGGCAGTTGCAAAAGTCGCTCAATTGCCTCGGGCAGTTTGATTTGTGAGGGGTCAAATGCGCACAGTTTGGGCGCGCTGGCGTGTATATTTTTGAGCAGTTTTGGGGCTTTTCCGAACAACAATTGCATCGGAATGTCAATCGGATGATTGTTAAATTCACCGTCCTCTAAAGACAAATGTTGCTGCTGTGTGGCTGTGCCGATGACCGCAAATGGGGCGCGTTCGCGCTGGCAAATTTTGGCAAACGCGGGGAGATTTTTGCTGTCAAGCGCCAATACGTAGCGTTCTTGGGCTTCATTGCACCAAATCTCAAGCGGTGACATTTGAGGGTCGTCGCTGGGAATATCGCGCAATTGGAGCGTCGCCCCTTTGAGGGAATCATTCACCAATTCTGGCACGCCGTTGGACAGCCCGCCTGCGCCGATGTCGTGAATGGAGATAATCGGATTATTGGCTTGCATATTGGTGCAACAATCAATCACTTCTTGGGCGCGTCGCTGCATTTCTGGATTGGCGCGTTGCACCGAGGCAAAATCCAAATCCTGACGTTGCGCCCCATTTTTAATACTGGACGCCGCCCCTCCGCCCAAACCGATGAGCATCGCTGGCCCGCCGAGGACAATCAGCAATGCGCCCGTGGGAATGGGATTTTTTGCAATGTGATTAGCGCGAATGTGTCCGAGTCCGCCTGCGAGCATAATCGGTTTGTGATAGCCACGCACTTCACCATTGACAGTGCGTTGTTCGTAAGTTCTAAAATAGCCAGCGATATTTGGACGCCCAAATTCGTTGTTAAACGCCGCTGAGCCGATCGGAGCTTGGAGCATAATTTCAAGGGCTGTGGCGATGTGTGCGGGCTTGCCGTAGGGGATTTCCCAGGGTTGGGGGGCGGCTTTGAGGTTGAGATTGGAGACGCTAAAACCACACAATCCGATTTTTGGTTTGGAGCCGCGACCTGTCGCACCTTCGTCGCGAATTTCGCCGCCCGAGCCTGTGGCAGCTCCAGGATTTGGCGCGATTGCGGTGGGGTGATTGTGGGTTTCTACTTTCATCAAAATCGCTTTGTGTGCTTGATTTGAGACGTATTTTCCGTGTTCGTCTGCGTAAAAATACTCGCCCGTGTAGCCTTCCATCACCGCAGAATTGTCCGAATACACGCTGAGCAATCCGTCGGGGTGTTTGGCGTGGGTATTTTTAATCATTGAAAATAGGCTGCGTGCCTGCGTTTTGCCGTCAATAATCCAGTCGGCGTTAAAAATTTTGTGGCGGCAATGTTCAGAATTTGCCTGCGCAAACATCATCAGTTCAATGTCGCTGGGGTTGCGTTTTAGGCGGGTAAAACTTTGCAGCAAATAGTCAATTTCCGCATCAGAAAGTGCCAAACCGAGTTCGGCATTGCTGCGCTCCAATGCGGTTTTTCCTTGGTTTAAAAGATCAATTCGAATCAGTGGTTTGGGCGAATGAGTGGCAAAAATGCGGTCTGCTTCTTTCAGCGTGGGTAATTCTGACTCGGTCATCGCATCCATAATAATGGCTAAAATCGCGGCTTTGTCGGTAATTTCGTCTTCAAAGTGATACACAATCCCGCGCTCAATTCGCTCAACCATTTGCAAATCGCACAACTGAAAAATATCGGTGGCTTTGGATGACCACGGCGAAATCGTGCCGAATCTGGGAATAATAATAATGGAGGTTTGAGGATGGACTTTTGCCAGCGCTGAATTGTAGTTGAGCAATTTTTTAATGGTGCGAGTTTGGACTTTATTCAGCGCGGCGCTACTGACAAAATGTACAAAGTCGGTGCCGAGTAAATGTGCGCCGAGGGGTTTGAGTTGTTGATTGAGGGCGTTTTGTTTGAAATTGCTCAGGGCGCGAATGTTGGCAAAGATAGTAATCATAGGGTTTGTGGCAGTGTTTTGGATGTTTTTTGATTTTACATAAGCAAAAACTCGGCTATCACAAACTGAGCGCAAAATTTTGAAGAATGCCAGCATTTGCCGAATGCCTAAAGTTTTGACTAAAAACTCTATAATATTGCGATGATAAAAAATCAACTTCCCAAAAAAGGCGTGTATTTATTGCCAAATATTTTGACAACTTTCGGTCTATTCTGCGGATTTTTCTCGATTATTTTGGCGATTAAAGGAGAATTTATTGACGCGGCGATTTTGATTTTTATCGCGATGCTGTGGGATGGGTTGGACGGACGTGTGGCGCGATTGACCAATACTCAGAGTGAATTTGGTGCGCAATATGATTCGATGGCGGATATGGTTTCGTTTGGCATTGCCCCCGCATTGCTGATGTATTTTTGGCAATTTGTGGAGTTGGGCAAAATCGGCTGGATTGGGGCGTTTATTTACGTCACCGCAAGTGCGCTGCGTTTGGCGCGGTTTAATGCACAAATCGGCGTGATGGACAAGCGATATTTTCAAGGCTTGCCATCGCCCGCGGCTGCCTCGCTAGTGGCGGGAATGGTGTGGGCAGTGGAGACGATTGGCGTGGATTTGTTAGGGCAATATTTGATGATTGTGAGTTGGATTATTTTGGTCGGCGCGGGTCTTTTGATGGTGAGCAATGTGCGTTATTCTAGTTTTAAGGAGATTGATTTAAAAAATCGCTCGTCGTTTAAATGGCTGCTGATGGCGACGCTGGTGATTGTCGTGATTACGCTTTTCCCGAGTGCGGTTTTGTTTGTCTTTTTTCTGCTTTATACGCTGTCTGGGCTGGTGATGACGATTGTTGAGATTAGAAAAAAACGCCAACGCAAAAAATCTGGCAAACAAACTTAGTTTTTCATTTATAATATTTTTTATGATTTTTCATCCTCTTATTTTTTCCTCTCTTTTGAGCAACTTAGTTGCCTCACTCCGATTATTGCCGTAAGGCAACTATTCTCACGCGATAATGACGCAAAGCCGATTAGGCTTTATAATTTTAAAAAACAACAGTCCCCAAAAAAATCTCTCGTTAAACAAGCGAAGTTTATTTTGGGCGATAAAGTAGTATCCTTTATTCAAATAGGAGCGAGTAATGTCTGATAAATTGATTATTTTTGATACCACGTTGCGCGATGGCGAGCAATCCCCAGGCGCTTCAATGACAAAAGATGAAAAAGTGCGGATCGCTAAAGTATTGGAAAAAATGCACGTTGATGTGATTGAGGCAGGATTTGCAATTGCTTCAGTTGGTGATTTTGAGGCGGTGAAGGCGGTGGCAAGTGCGGTGCAAGATTCTACGATTTGCTCATTGGCGCGCGCACTTGACAAAGATATTGACCGAGCGGGTGAGGCGTTGAAAGGTGCGAATACGGCGCGCATTCACACGTTTATTGCCACTTCGGATATTCATATGCAAATGAAATTGCAAATGAGCCCTGAGGCGGTGCTGTCGCAGGCTGTCAAAGCGGTGAAGCGCGCACGTCGTTACACCAACAATATTGAGTTTTCTCCCGAAGATGCGGGGCGTTCGGATTTTGATTTTTTGTGTCGAATTATTGAGGCAACGATTGAGGCGGGCGCGACCACGATTAACATTCCTGATACGGTGGGTTATAACATTCCGCATCAATTTGGGGCAATGGTGAAGGCGTTGATTGAGCGCATTCCGAATTCAGACAAAGCGATTTTTTCCTCGCATTGTCATAATGATTTGGGGCTGGCAGTGGCAAATTCACTCTCGGCGGTGCTCGGCGGTGCTCGGCAAGTGGAATGCACGATGAACGGATTGGGCGAGCGCGCTGGCAATGCCTCACTGGAAGAGGTGGTGATGGCGGTGCGCACTCGTCAAGATGTGTTTGGCTGTGATACCAATATTGATGCGACTCAAATCCTGCTGGCATCGCGCTTGGTGTCTTCGGTGACGGGATTTGCGGTGCAGCCAAATAAGGCGATTGTCGGGGCAAATGCGTTTGCGCACGAGGCGGGCATTCATCAAGATGGCATTTTGAAGCATCGCGAAACTTACGAAATTATGCGCGCTGAAGATGTCGGTTGGAATGCCAATAAATTGGTGCTGGGCAAGCATTCTGGACGCAATGCATTTAAGGTGAGATTGAGCGAATTGGGGGCGCAATTTGACAGCGAAGAAAGCCTCAATGACGCGTTTAGGCGATTTAAAGAATTGGCGGATAAAAAGCACGAGATTTTTGATGAAGATTTGCAAGCGCTGGTCTCGGAAACGCAGGCGGATGCGATTGAGTCCATCAAATTGATTTTTCTCAAAGTGTGCACGGAAACTGGCGAGCGCAATGAAGCCACGATTACGTTGTCGATTGATGGCGTAGAAAAAACTGCCACGACGCAAACCTCGGGTGCGGTGGATGCGACTTTTAGAGCGATTAATAAGCTGATTGATTTTGCGCCAAATTTGCAATTGTATTCGGTTTCAAATGTCAGTTGTGGCACCGATGCGCTCGGCGAGGTAACTGTGCGTTTGGAGCACAATGATCACATTATCAATGGGCGGGGGACGGATACCGACATCATCGCAGCCTCGGCTAAGGCGTATATTCAGGCGTTGAATAAAGTGATTATGGCGACTGAGCGCGCCCATCCTCAAATATGAATGTCGCGCAAAATGAAGACTTGAGAGCGCGTTATTTGGCGGCGTTGGGATTGCCTGATTTTTTGCATCATCAGAAAATAACTGCGCCACAAATTCAGCCAAAAGTTGAGCAGACAGTTGAGCAAAAAGTTAAATCAAAACCTCAGTCGCAAATTGAGCCACAAATTTCCACCCAATGTTTGCTGATTGAAACCTGTAAAACACAGTCGTTTTGTCAGGCGAGCGCGACTCGTGATTTGTTATTAAAAATGCTCGCAGCCATCAATTTAAGTTCTGCCGAGTGTGCGTTTTGTTGCATTGAGCCAGCGGATTTTAGTGCGACGCTGAAACGTTATAATGCCAAAACCGTGTTAATAATGAGCGCGGATTTACCCGCTTCAAAAGCGTATTTTTACACCCATCATCCCAGCAAAATTCTCGCTAATTCGGCGTTAAAACGCGAGGCGTGGGAAGTCTTAAAACAATTAAAATTATGTCTAAAGTAGATTATTCGTTGCAAAATTATCGCCGTCCAGTTTTAGAGATGCCAAAGGGTGTCACAAAATTGTTGATGCATTCGTGTTGTGCGCCTTGTGCAGGTGAAATTATGGAGGCGTTAGCGGCTTCAAACATTGACACCACGCTGTTTTTTTACAATCCAAACATTCACCCGACAGAGGAATATAAGTTGCGCAAAGAGGAAAATAAACGCTTTGCCGAGCAGTTAAATATGCCTTTTATTGATGCGGATTATGACCGTGATCATTGGTTTTCGCGCACCAAAGGACAGGAAAATGAGCCCGAGCGTGGCGCACGTTGCACGACTTGTTTTGATATGCGTTTTGAAACCACGGCGCAATATGCCAAAACCCATGGATTTGGGCTGATTTCCTCCACGTTGGGTATTTCGCGCTGGAAAGATATGGCGCAGATTAATGAATGCGGGCATCGCGCAACCAAAAGATTTGAGGGCGTTGCGTATTGGGATTTTAATTGGCGAAAGCGCGGCGGCTCGTCCCGAATGTTGGAATTATCCAAGCGTGAAAAATTCTATCAACAAGAGTATTGTGGCTGTGTTTATTCGTTGCGAGACACCAATCTTTGGCGGACTTCTAAAGGGCGAGAAAAAGTGGAGCGCGGGGTAAAATTTTATCAATTAGCACTGGAAAATCTGAGCAAATAACACTTGATTTGGTGCAAAGTTATGGGATTTTCAAATAAAAAAAAATAGGATTTTTGCTTTAAAAATAAATGATAAATAATAAAAAAAGAAC
>CAZRUL010000031.1:4531-11349 GCA_964603245.1 uncultured Piscirickettsiaceae bacterium | reverse complement strand
AAAATAGTCTGATAAATAGTTTTAAAAATTATTTAAAAATAGTTTACGGCGATTGTGTCAATGCGGGCAGAGGCAAATCGCTGCATTGTTTTTTTAATGAAAAAAAATCATCCAAATAAAAAAATATCCTCAGAATGCGCCAAAAGAAAAACCCTTGCAATAAGGGTTTTTTAGGGGTTTTTCAGAGTTTTATCAGTTTTTGTGGAGATTAATTAAAACTGAAATTACGCGACATTGTCAGTTAATTTGCCTATTACATAGACTCATCGGAGGCTTCCACCACGACTTTAACAGTCACTGAAATATCTGCGTGCAACGTCACGCTAACTTCATATTCTCCGAGTTCGTGAATGGCGCTGGTCATAATAATATCGCGCTTTTCAACGTCGTAGCCCTGAGCGTGCAAGTTGGTCACAATTTCGCTGGTGTGAATAGAGCCGAATAATTTGCCGCCGTTGCCTGCATTTGCCTGAATAGAACAAATAATATCGTTCATTGTTGCGGCTTTTGCTTGCGCTTGTGCAAACTCGCTGGCTGCTTTGGCTTGCAATTCTTTTTTGAGGGTTTCAAACTCGGCTAAATTTGCACTGGTGGCAGGTTTTGCTTTGCTTTGTGGGATCAAAAAATTACGTGCATAGCCTGCTTTGACATTCACAAGCGAGCCGAGATCGCCTAACTTTTGGATTTTTTCTAATAGAATAACGCGCATATCAACTCCTATATTTTGTGCTTGTCGGTGTAAGGAATCAAGGCTAAAAACCGCGCGCGTTTGATGGCAGTGGTTAATTGGCGTTGAAATTTTGCCTTAGTTCCAGTGATTCTTGATGGGGTTATTTTGCCACTTTCATCAATGTTTTTAAGCAATGTATCCACGTCTCGGTAGTCAATTTCTTTGATGCCTGCTGCGGTAAAACGGCAGAATTGATTGATTTTAATCGGTGGTTTGCGTCTTTTTCTTTTAATTTGTTTGGCCATTTTTCAGTCCTTATTTTTTGTTTTTTTCTTTGTTAATCATCATAATTGAAGGCTCAGTAACCGCCTCTTTTTTAGCGATAATTAAGTTTCTTAAAATAATGTCGTTAAAGCGAAAATTATAATCAAGCTGATCAAGCGTTTCTTGATTGCACTCAATGTTGAGCGATAAATAATGTGCTTTGTAGATTTTTTTAATCGGATAGGCAAGATGCTTGCGCCCCCAATCTTCCTCGCGATGGACGAATCCGCCATTTGAGGTAATCATTTCTTTGTATTTTCCTAAAATTGTGCCAACTTGCGCGCTTCTGTCAGGATGTACAATCAGGGTTATTTCGTAATGTCTCATTGTTTTTGATGTCCCTATGGTTTAAAAAAAGCCTGTCAGCAATCAAACTGATCAAGCAAGGAACTGCGCATTTTAACCTATTGTTGCCAAGATTTGTTGTTGCGATTTGTGGCAATTTTTAGAGCGAATAAAAGACGGTTTTTGATTTTTTGATGCGGTTACATATTATATGTATGCGTATTTTGATTTTTTAGCCGATTGCTACGACTACATTTGGCAGTTTAATTTAAATTTAGCGTAACATTTGGGCTTTATTTTTTTTGACACAACGGATTTGAGCGATGAATTTACTGGCAATTGATGCGTGCACCGAGGTGTGTTCGGTCAGTTTAGTGGCGCGTCAAACGCGTGCTAATCGGCTGATTCGAGGCGTGGCGAAAAGCTCGGGACTGGTGTTGTCATTGTGCGCTGAAGTGTTTGCGCAGCTTAATTTTAAACCCGAGCAATTGGACGGCATTATTTACACCCAAGGCCCTGGCGCATTTACGGGCGTGCGAATGTGCGTCGGCGTGGTGCAGGGGCTTGCTTTGGCGCACAATATCCCAACGTTGGGCTTTTCTACTTTGGAAGTGATGGCTCGCGCGGCGCGCAAAAAATATCAAAATGAAAATATCGCAGTGGCGCTGGATGCGCGGATGAGCGAGGTTTATTGGGGGGTTTATCGGCAGCAACAATTGCAATTTGAATGCGTCCAAAAACCTGATCAAGTTGAGACATTGGGCGCGGACTTTGTTGGCGTTGGGTCGGGCTGGGGGGCGTATGGGCAGGTGTTGTCAAAACACAGCGAAGTGGTGGAATACGAGCCAGATTTTTATTCGCAGGCAAGTGATTTGATGGCGTTGGCGCTGGATGTATTAAATAAAACCAAAACACTTGGCGATAATTTGCCAGCACCCACTTATTTACGAAATAATGTGGCAGCAAAATCATTAAAATGAAACCATTTTTTTAACGTAAAAATTACCCATGTGGAAATGGATTCAGGCGTTTGCTTCGCCACAAAATTTTTATCACACCTCAAAAAAAATCATTCCGTGGGTGCTTGTGCCTTTCATTATTTCAAGCGTGGTGGGGCTGTATTGGGCGCTGGTGATTGCGCCGATTGATTATCAGCAGGGCGAGAGTTATCGGATTATGTTTGTGCATGTGCCCGCTGCTTGGATGTCAATGTTGGTGTATTTAATTTTGGCAATTGCTGGCGGAATTGGACTGATTTGGCGGATTAAACTCGCCAGCGTGGTGGCAAAAGTCTCGGCACCGATTGGCGCGAGTTTTACTTTTTTGGCGTTAATTACGGGTGCATTTTGGGGCAAACCGATGTGGGGCGCGTGGTGGGTGTGGGATGCGAGACTGACTTCTGAGCTGATTTTGTTGTTTTTATATTTGGCTTATATGTCGCTGAATAATGCCTTTGACAATCCAAAAACGGCTGCCAAAGCCAGTGCAGTTTTAGCGATTGTGGGCTTGATTAATTTACCCATTATTCATTATTCGGTGACTTGGTGGAATACCCTTCATCAGGGCGCGTCTATTGGCTCTATTGACAAAATTGCAGCGCCAGCGATTCACGCGGATATGTTGTGGCCGTTGATGATTATGGGGATTGCGTTCAAATTACTTTACGGGGTTTTGGTGCTGATGCGCGCCAGAAGTGAGTTGTTGGTTAGCGAGCAAAATACGCGCTGGGTTCGGCGAATTGTTTTGGAGCAAAAAGGATGACAATGGCAGAATATTTTGATTTTCTACCGTATGGAAAATACGCGTTTTATATTTGGTTTTCCTATTTAATAACGGTGGCAGTCATCGCTATGTTATTTATTCGCACGCAATCCGCACGCAAACAAATTTTGCGACAATTGCACCTGAAATACAGCAGAGAGAAAAAAACACAAACACACACGCAAACACATTTACAAACACAAACACAAAATGATGACAAAACGACAAAATAGAATGGCACTGGTTGCTTTATTAGTAGCGGGTGTGGGCTTGGCAGGGTATTTCGGTTTGAAGGCTTTTAATGAAAACCTGCTGTATTTTTTCTCGCCCAGCGATGTGGCACAGGGCAAATCTCCGACCGCGCGCAGTTTTCGCTTGGGTGGTTTGGTGGCAATTGATAGCGTGAAGTATGATGGGATTAAAGTGCGGTTTGACATCACCGACCGCGTGCATACTTTTGGGGTGAGATATGAGGGAATTTTGCCAGATTTATTTCGTGAAGGGCAGGGGGTGATTGTCACGGGATCGCTCAAAAATAACATTTTTATGGCAACGGAAGTTTTGGCGAAACACGATGAAAATTATATGCCACCTGAGGTTGCTGATGCGCTTGAAAAATCCAAAAAAATGAAAGAATATCAAGCGCAATCTCAACAGAAATCTCAAGTCAAATCTCAAACAAAATCGCCACAAAAAGCTGATGAAAAATGACCTTTCACGACGAGACGGCGCAAGTGATGAATAAGTTTTTACCGTTAGTTTTATTTGCCGTCATCGTTGGTTTTTTGTATGTGGGTTTGGGACAGGATAGTCGGAAACTCCCTTCGCCTTTGATTGGCAAGCAATTTCCGAATGTAATGGTTGAGGATTTTCACAGCAACCAACAATATGCCATTCAAACAAAATTCCAAAATACCGTGTCGCTGGTCAATATATGGGCATCTTGGTGTGTGACTTGTCGCGCTGAACATCGCCTGCTGAATGCCATTTCGCAAACTGGTGAAGTCAATATGATCGGTATAAATTATAAAGACAGCAAAGCAAAAGCTAAGCAGTTTTTACGTCATTTAGGCAATCCGTTTCAAACGATTGTGTTTGATGAATTTGGCAAATTAGGGCTTGAGTTGGGCGTATATGCGACACCTGAGACTTTTTTGGTTGATAAGCAGGGGGTTATTCGTTTCAAATATGTGGGGCAAATTACCCAGAATATTTGGAAAACCGACATTTTACCGTTAATTCGTCAATTAAAAACAGAGTAGATTTTTTTGTAAAAAATAATGCTTACGCCTTCAATATATCAGGGATAATCCCCCGAACATTAAGCACGCCCTTGTTGGCGAACGATGTAATTTTATCAATTATTTTGGGAGAAAAATATGAATAAATCAGATTTAGTAGCATCAATTGCAGAGACTTCAGGGCTTACAAAAGCAGATGCAGCGCGTGCATTAGATGCAACGACTGACTCTATTACCAAAGCACTGATGAGCGGAGAAAGTGTTGTGATTACAGGGTTTGGTAGTTTTCTGACGAGAGACCGTGCAGCGCGCACCGGACGTAATCCACGCACAGGCGAAGCCATTCAAATCAAGGCAAGCAAAGTTCCCGCTTTTAAAGCAGGAAAATTGCTAAAAGAAGCCGTTAATTCGTAATTATTTACGTATAATTTCGCGTATATTTTTTTTGGGCGCTTAGCTCAGTTGGGAGAGCATCGCCCTTACAAGGCGAGGGTCACAAGTTCAAGTCTTGTAGCGCCCACCAAGAAATAGGAGTGGTAGTTCAGTTGGTTAGAACGCCTGCCTGTCACGCAGGAGGTCGCGGGTTCGACCCCCGTCCGCTCCGCCACTATTTAAAAATGCTATGCTATTAGGTGTTATTCGGGATAAATCCCAAGGCTGGTTAGCCTATGTTATTGTTGGTTTTATCACGGTTCCTTTTGCTTTATTTGGCATTAGTGAATATTTAACCAGTTCCTCAAATGTGATGGTTGCCTCAGTTGGCGATGATAAAATTCTGAAAGAAGACTTTTTGCTGGAATTTAATCCAAAGCAAAGACGTTTGCAACAACAATTAGCCGAGCAATACACCGCACAGTTTAATGTTGCCCTAAAACAAACCGTCATCAATCAGATGATTGACAGGCGTTTGTTAAATGCTTTAGCCACTGAATTGAGTTTTGTAACCACCAGTGCCGAGCTCCAAAATTCCATTCATTCCGACACATTGTTTAAAACCGATGGCGTTTTTTCGTTAGAAAAATATCAGCAATTATTGAGAATTAACGGCTACGATCCCGTTAAATATGAATCGGTTAAGCAACAAGAATTAACCCAAAATCAAATCAAATATAATTTTTTGGATTCTGATTTTATCAACCCCTCCATTTTGGAAAAATTCAGAGCCTTAAATAATCAGCAACGCCAATTTGATTATATTGAAATGAACACCGATCAATACGTCAAAAAAATCATCCTTAAATCCACGGATGCCCAAGATTTTTACGACCAACAAAAAACCACTTTTTTTGAGCCAGCAAAGATAAAAGTTGATTTTATTGAATTGTCTCAAGCTCAAATTGCCAAAAATATTAAAATTGATGAGGCAGAATTACACGCATTTTATGCAGACGAACAAGCACGTTTTAGCACCGAAGAGGAGCGCAAAGCCCAGCATATTTTGGTGGCTGACGAGACGATTGCAAAAAAAGTGTTGGCTTTGTTGAAACAGGACGGTGATTTTGCCAAACTTGCTCAACAATATTCGCAAGACACCGCTTCAAAAAATCAGGCGGGAGATTTAGGATTTTTTACCCGTGGGGTGATGTTGCCCGCTTTTGAGAAAGCGGTATTTGGGATGAAAGTTGGCGATATCAGTGGCTTGATTCAATCTGAATTTGGCTATCATATTATTAAACTCAATCAAATTAACGCCGTAAAACGCAAATCATTTCAATCGGTTCGCGCTGAATTGGTCAAACTCTACACCCAAAAATTGGCGCAAAAAGCCATTTATAAATTGACTGAAGAGCTGACAAATTTGGCTTACGAAGGCAGTTTGGAAGAGACATCCGAGCAAATGGATTTGCCCATCCAACACTCTGAATTTTTCACCAAAACCAATACCAGCCATCATCGTTTATTTGTGGAGGCGGCTTTTAGCAAAGCAGTATTTGACGAAGGTGAAAATTCTCAACTGCTTGAATTGCCTCAGGGTAAATTTGTGGTGCTTAAATTAATACAAAAATCCCCGCAAAAACAAAAAACTTTTGAGGAAGTCAAGTTCGAGATTGTCAAGCATTTAACCCAATTATCAGCCAAACAATTCATTGACACGCTCGCCCAAGATTTGACCAAAGCGCTGAGCGATAAAAACCAAAAAACTGCGAAAAAGTTAATTAAAAACAACCAGTTAAAATGGACAAAAGTCGGCTGGATTAAGCGCGATACGCGCAGTGTCAATCCGCAAATTGCGAATTATGTATTTGCGTTGCCGAAACCAAAATCTGCCCAGCCTACTTATGGTGTGCAGAGCTTGAGCGCGCAAAATGTGGTGTTGGTGAAATTATCTGCCATTAAAGTTGCTAAATCGGACGATGCGTTAGAATTAGAGCGTTTGCTGGTGAATGTTCGGGCGAATGAAGTGTTTGTGAATATTTTAAAAAACTTGCGAAAGGTTAATAAGATTGAGATTTTTGAGCAAAATTTATAGCGATTTTGGTGGCTAAGTTTGCTGACAATAGAATTAAATAAAAGGTTTGTTTTTGAAAGTATTTATT
>CAZRUL010000031.1:0-4431 GCA_964603245.1 uncultured Piscirickettsiaceae bacterium | reverse complement strand
TTTTTTTTGAGATTGAGTGCGTGCTTTTACAAATCTGGCCCCGCATCATAAAAACGATAACCCGAATCCACATACATAATCTCGCCAGTCACGCCCGAGGCAAGATCCGAGCATAAAAACGCTGCCACATTGCCAACCTCTTCGGTGGTCGTATTGCGTTTCAGTGCTGAACTGTGCGCCGCATAATCCAATAATTTGCCAAAATCTTTAATCCCACTCGCTGCCAGTGTTTTAATCGGACCCGCTGAAATTGCATTCACTCGGATGCCTTTTTCGCCCATCGCCGCTGCCATATAACGCACATTTGCCTCAAGCGAAGCCTTTGCCACGCCCATAATATTGTAATTTGGAATCGCCCGAATTGCCCCGAGATAACTCACCGTCAATAGCGCCCCGTTTGGATTTAACATTTCGGTAGCGGCTTTGGCGAGCGCGGTAAAACTGTAAGAACTAATCTCGTGCGCAATGGCAAAATTCTCACGCGTTGTGACTTCAACATAATTTCCATTGAGTGCTTCACGCGGGGCAAATGCCACCGAATGCACAATAATATCCACACTGTCCCACGATGATTTTAAAGTTTCAAACGTGCTGGCAATGGCGGCGTCACTGCTCACATCGCACGGAATCACAATGCTGGAATTGCACGCCAGCGCACATTTATCCACCCGTTTTTTTAATTTTTCAGTTTGATAAGTCAGCGCGATTTCGCAGCCCTGTTTTGCCATTGCCGCGGCAATTCCCCACGCGATTGAGCGATTTGATGCCACCCCTACAATCAATGCTTTTTTTCCTGTTAAAAAACCCATAAATTCTCCAAAATATTTATAATTTGCAACTCAATCGTTGTTGTTGAAATGCGCCTCGTTGCCACTCAAAAAACCGATTGCTGAACGCATTTATTCGTTGTTTTAGTGTTGATGTTAATGTTGAGCAAATAATCCATCAGCAGACAATTTGACCATTGAATTATATCCAATCAAAAACGCCACGCCTATGATTTTGCCCGAATTCACCGCCCTAAATAAAGCACTCAGCACACTTGCACATTTTTTATTTGACGACCAGCGTCGTGTTTATTTTGCGAGTTTGTGGCTCAGTTTGATATTTATTTTGTTGCCCGCTAGCGGGTTTGCGCAGCCGTGGAATAGCCCTTATGTTGAGACAGAACGCGTTCAAAATACGCTGTATAAATCTTTTTCTGAGCGTCCAAAACACTTAGATCCCGCGCGTTCATATTCGTCAAATGAATGGATTTTTATCCAGTCTATTTATGAAACGCCATTGCAATATCATTACCTAAAACGCCCGTATACGTTAATTCCTAGCGTGCTTGAAATGATGCCAGAAGTGATTTATTACAATGAAAAAGGCGAGGAGATTGCGCTCAATTCTGAGCAAACCGTGGCGTTTTCCAAATATATTTTAAGCCTCAAACCGAATATTTTGTATCAGTTCCATCCTGCGTTTGTGGCTGAAAATTTGCAGCTGAGCGACGATCAAATTGCCCACATCAATACTTTGGGCGACATTCAAAAAACCGCGACTCGAGAGCTGGTAGCGCAGGATTTTGTGCATCAAATCAAACGCCTAGCCCATCCTTCGCTGAGCTCTCCCGTGCTGAGTTTGATGAGTGGTTATATTGTGGGTTTGTCGGCGCTAAATAAAACGCTGGTGGCGGATAAATCACCCTTGTCCGAGTTGGAAAAACACAGTTTGGCAGGGGTTAAAGTTTTGAACAAATACCAATATTCGATTACCGTTAAAGGCGTGCAAAAGCAGTTTTTGTATTGGCTGGCGATGCCATTTTTTACCGCGATGCCACCCGAGGCGGACAAGTTTTACGGGCAACAGGGATTGATTGATAAAAATATTATTTTGGATTGGTATCCGATTGGCACTGGCGCGTTTGTGCTGAGCGTGAATCAGCCAAATAAAGAAATGGTGCTGAGTAGAAATCCCAATTTTCACGCGGAATTTTATCCAAATTCTGGGCAGGAAAGCGATGGCGCGCAAGGATTATTAGCGGATAAAAATAAAAAACTGCCGTTTTTAGAATCAGCACATTTTTTGCTGGAAAAAGAAGCCGCACCGTATTGGCATAAATTTTTACAAGGCTATTACGACAGCTCGGGCATTGCTTCGGATAATTTTGATCAGGCGATTGAAGTCACTCCGAGTGGTCAAAAAATCCTCTCAAAAACGATGCGCGACAAACACATTCGCCTGCTTGAAAGTCCCAGCGCGAGCGTGTATTACACCGCATTTAATATGCAAGATAAAATCGTCGGCGGCTATTCTGTCGCCAAACAAAAACTCCGCCAAGCCATCTCACTGGCGATTAACACCGAAGAATACATTTCCATTTTTCTCAACGGACGTGCCAGCCCTGCGCACGGCCCCATTCCCACGGGAATTTTTGGCGCAATTGAGGATTACAATCCGTTTATTTATCACAAAATCAACGGCAAAATTCAGCGCAAAAGTCTGACCGAAGCCAAGCGTTTAATGCATCAAGCGGGTTATCCGAACGGGATTGATTCCGTCACTAAAAAGCCACTGGTTTTGTATTTTGACACCAGTGCCACGGGCGCATCCGAGCAGCCGAGATTGAGTTGGTTGCGCGCGCAATTCAAAAAAATCGGCATTCAAATTGTGGTCAGAGCCAGTAGTTATAATCGTTTTCAAGACAAACTCAGAAAAGGGCAAGCGCAATTATTTGAGTTAGGCTGGAATGCGGATTATCCCGATCCCGAAAACTTTTTATTTTTGCTGGTTGGCAAAAATGCTAAAACGATTTCGGGCGGTGAAAACACGGCAAACTATCAAAACGCCACTTATGACGCACTATTTGAGCAAATGAAAAATATGCCCGACAACGCAAAACGTCAAGCCATTATCAGTCAAATGGTGGCAATTCTGCGACAAGATTCGCCCTGGGTTTGGGGCTATATTCCACAAACTTATGGGCTGTATCATCGGTGGCTGCGCAACACAAAACCGCACGCAATGGCGCGTAACACCTTGAAATATGTGCGTATCGATGCCAAAGCACGTGCGCAATTTCGGCTCAAAGAAAATCAAATCGTGTGGTGGCCGCTGGGCGTTTTTGCGCTGCTCATTGTGCTGATTGGTTCGCATTTTTGGCGCAGACGTTTGTGAGTCGCTGGCTTTATTTCGCAGGCGCTGGTTTTTTAATTGGGGCTGATCAATTCACAAAATCGCTGATTGTTGGCGCATTCGCACTCGGTGAATCATTGCCCATCACGGACTTTTTTAGTTTGAGTTATGTGCGTAATTATGGCGCAGCATTTAGTTTTTTGGCAGACAGTTCGGGCTGGCAACGCTATTTTTTGGCAAGTGTTGCAGCGGCTGCCGTGGTGGCACTCAGTGTTTGGATAATAAAAACCCCAGCGCACAACTTGCGCAAACTCAGTGCACTGGCTTTGATTTTAGCGGGTGCGGCGGGCAATTTAATCGACCGAGTGGCGCACGGTTTTGTGGTGGATTTTTTGGATTTACACTACCACACGTTTTATTGGCCGGTGTTTAATTTAGCCGACAGTTGGATTTTTATCGGCGTGGTTTTGTTGTTGATTGAAGACTGGCGCAAATGAGCGATTGCCTCATCATCGGCGGCGGTGTAATCGGAATGATGAGTGCGCGCGCTTTAGTAATGCGTGGTGCAAATGTGGTGTTATTGGACAAGCAACATTGCGGCGGAGAATCCTCGTGGGCAGGCGGGGGGATTATCAGCCCGCTGTATCCGTGGCAATACGACGCGCTCACCAACCAACTCAGTTTTCGCTCGCAAACAATGTATCCGCAATTGTGCGCGGATTTGCTGGCAGCCACAAATATCAACCCGCAATACCTCAAATCGGGCTTGTTAATGCTGGACGAATATCACACCGAGCCTGCCAAAAAGTGGATTGCTGAGCATAATATTTCCGCGTTGTCGCACGCAGAAGGCGTGTTGTTTCCGCACGTGGCACAAGTGCGCAATCCGCGTTTGTTGCAAGCATTAAAAACCGACATTCTCCAGCGTGGCGTGCAGATTATTGAGCACACAACCGCGCGCCGTTTGTTGATAAAAAAGTCCAAAGTGATTGGCGTGGAAACCTCAGCCCGTGCTTTTTTGGCAGATAATATCGTGCTGTGCTCGGGTGCGTGGGGTTTTGAGACGATTGCAGAACAGGACGATATTTTCCCGATGAAAGGGCAAATGATTGTCTTACAATCCGCGCCTGACACACTCAAACACATTGTTTTGGACAAGGGAAAATATTTGATTCCGCGCGCCGATGGCAGGATTTTAGTCGGCTCAACAATGGAGGCGGTGGGATTTGATCGCTCGCTAAATTCCACGATTAAAAACACATTGCACGGTTTTGCGACGCAACGTTTTCCGCAGTTAAAACGGTGCAAAAT
>CAZRUL010000030.1:0-11526 GCA_964603245.1 uncultured Piscirickettsiaceae bacterium | reverse complement strand
TGGCGATAACAATACAGGCAAAACTTATCTTGCTTATGCTTTGTATGGGTTGTTGTCACAATGGGATAAAATTGTCCTTGGGATTGAGTTTTTTACCTCAGAACAACAACAGGAATTATTAAAAAATCGCATATTGTTTATTGATAAAAATACTTTAGATAAAAATAATATCCTAAAAAATATTACTGATCGCTATGTTCGTGGAATGGCTTCCAATGTATTTTCTAGTCAATCAAAACAAAACAATACAACTGTGGAATTGCTGGACATTAATTTTAGTGAAGATCAAACCATAACAAGACAAATAGGGGCAGATACTTGGCTGTATTTTGACATTACCCCAGATAATATTGTTATCAAAATAGATGGTGAGGCTGATCTGGGTTTTGAGGTGATGGATCATTTAATGTTGCGAGAGATTTTTGAAATGCCCGATGTTTTTATTTCTGTTGCTGAAAGATTAGGGATTAGTCTTTTCCAAAATGATTTAGATGAAAATATGGCAAATTTAATGGATCGGTTAAAGAAAAATAAAGATTTAGATCCCTTTAATATGTTGATGGAAAACAGTTCAAGATATGCGCTGCCAATTAAAGACAATATTGATTTTATGCGGGCAATTGAAAGACATCAAAAATCAAAGCCAGAACTAGAAGTAGATTTATCAACCCACATAGAAAATATGTTTGGTGGTAAGTTAAAACATAACGGCGTAGAAATTAGGTTTTTTAATAATCGTCGTGGTGATAATAAAATGGACATTCCATTATATCTCGCCTCCGCTTCGGTTCGCGCTTTGTCTAATTTGTATTTTTTCTTAAAACACAAAGCCAAAAAAGGCGATTTGATTATTATTGACGAGCCCGAAAGTCATTTGAGTTTAGCCAAACAAAGACTGCTCGCCAAACTCATCGCCGATTGTATCAATAATGGTTTGAAAATAATGCTCACGACACACAGCGATACTTTGGTTTTGGAGCTTAATAACTTAATAATGCTGAGTAGCGATTTTGACGATAAAAAAAGTTTTATGGACAAACATAAATATCAACCAAAGCATATTATTGACCCTGAAAAAGTCAGTGCCTATATTGCTGAAAAAGGTGGTGTTACTGAGTGCAAAATTGATAAATACGGGATAGAAGTTGAAAGTATGGACAATGCGATTGATGCTTTAAATACAGTCAATGATGGACTACTTGCTAGAATTTAATTATGTTTAAGCAGTTTTTTGGCGCAACCAACAAACCTCAGCGTAATAGTTGTAGCGAGATTGTTTTGAAAGAAAAACAACAAAATCAAAAACACACCTTAGTTTTTGATGCAAAGCAAGATATTGAATACTTTAGCATTAAACAGTTTGCAACAAATATAGAAAGTGTAAAAACTTGTGATTACGTGATAATAAATCACACAGATAAAAAAATACTTTTCTGTGAGCTCAAAAACGCTAAAGATAAAAAGGAAGCGACAAAGCAACTTTGGCATTCTAAAAATATTGTTAATTGCTTAATAGGCATTTTAGGTGAAGATATAAAGTATCAGCAAGGCTATGTGGTTATTAATAAAAAATCTTTCAATAAAGGAAAAACTAGCAAAAAGTTAAAAACAACAACTTGTAAACACTTTAAATACACATACACTGGACAAATGTCTATTAGTTTCAATAAATTACATTATGAATAAAATCAAAATCGGCATCATCGGCGCCACAGGCTACACTGGACTGGAATTAATGCGTTTGTTGCTGGCTCATCCGCGCGCAGAAATGGTGGCGATTTGCTCCCGAGCAAAGGCGGGCGTTTCGGTGTCAAGTGAGTTTCCGAGTTTGCTCGGGCGACTGGATTTGTGTTTTATTGCCCCAGATGACGATCAATTATTGGAATGTGATCTGATTTTTTTTGCAACACCGCACGGCGTGGCAATGAATGGCGTGGGCAAGTTTTTGGACAAGGGTATTAAAATTATTGATTTGGGGGCGGATTTTAGGATTAAAGACGCGCTCGAATGGAGTCAGTGGTACGCGATGCCGCACACGCAAAGTGCATTGTTGGCGCGTGCGGTTTATGGGCTGCCCGAGGTTTATAAATCGCAGATAAAAACCGCTGATTTGGTGGCAAATCCTGGTTGCTATCCGACCGTGATTACGCTGGCGTTGAAGCCATTGCTTGAGGCAGGGATGATTAACACGCAAAGTATTATTGCCGATTGTAAATCGGGCGTGAGTGGGGCGGGCAGAGGGGCAAATATTGCCACGCTTTTTTGCGAGGTTAATGAGTCTTTGAAGCCTTATAATGTCAATGAGCATCGGCACAAACCCGAGACTCAACAAGTGCTGAGCGAGATTGCGGGCGAGGACGTTGCGTTTATTTTTACCCCGCATTTGATTCCGATGACCCGCGGAATGCTGGCAACCGTGTATGTGGATTTGGTGCGGGACGGGGATTTTCAGGCGTTATTTGAGCAACATTATCAAAATAGTGCGTTTGTTGATATTTTGCCACAGGGCGCATATCCGCAAACTAAGTCGGTGAGAGGCACGAATCATTGCCAGATTGCACTCAAACAAGCAGGCAAACGGCTGATTGTGATGGCGGTGATTGACAATGTGCTCAAAGGTGCCTCGGGGCAGGCGGTGCAAAATATGAATATTATGTTTGATCTGAGCGAGCGTTTGGGCTTGGAGCAAATTGGATTATTGCCTTAAATTTAGGAGTAAATGATGGAAGCAGAATCAGCAACAGAATCAGTAATAGAAGTCGCAGAAATGGTGTTTAGCGACAACGCCGCGAAAAAAGTAGCGGATTTAATTTCTGAGGAAAAAAACGAAAATCTCAAATTGCGTGTGTATATTACGGGCGGAGGCTGTTCGGGATTTTCGTATGGATTTACCTTTGATGAAAATCTCAAAGCAGGCGACAGTGGCGTGCAAAACAACGGCGTTCAATTGGTGGTGGATCCGATGAGTTATCAATATTTAATCGGCGCAACGGTGGATTATTTGGAAGATTTGCAGGGCGCGCGTTTTATTATTCACAATCCTAATGCCAAAACAACGTGCGGCTGTGGCTCGTCTTTTTCAGTATAAATAAGGGGATTTATGATTGAATATATTCCAGGATTGGCAGGTGTTCCAGTCACCGAATCTTCGATTTCATCCATTGACGGCAAAAATGGAATTTTGGCATATCGCGGGTATTCTATTCAGGATTTGGTGGCGCACTCTTCGTTTGAGGCGGTGTCATTATTATTATTGCACGGCGAGTTGCCCGATAAAAATGAGCTTGAAAAATTCACTCAATTATTGCAAAGTCATTACCGAGTGAAATCCAATATTCGCACGATGATGTGGTCGCTGCCGCCGACGGGTCATCCGATGAATGTTTTGCAAATGGCAATCGCATCGATGGCGACTTTTTATCCCGAGGCAAAAGCAGTATCGCCAGAATCCGACGTGACGCAACTCGCTCTGATTCATATTATTTCAACGATGGCAACGCTGGTTTCAATGTGGGAAAATGTGCGCCACGGCTACGATCCCGTGCCGCCGAATACTGAAATGAACTATGCGCAAAACTTTTTATATATGTTGCACGGCAAAGATCCCGATGAGGAAACTGTCAAACTTTTTGATGCGTGTTTAATTTTGCACGCTGAGCACACGATTAACGCCTCCACTTTTTCAGCGATGGTCAGTGCCTCCACTCTGTCAAATCCTTTTGCAGCGACCTCGGCTGCGGTTGGCACGCTGGCAGGGCCTTTGCACGGCGGGGCGAATGAAAGCGTTTTGCAAATGTTGGATGAAATTGGCGAGCCAAACAATGCCCGCAATTACATTCAAAATCGGCTCAAAAATAAACAAGTCATTTGGGGGATGGGACATCGCGAATATAGTGTCAAAGACCCGCGCGCCACTATTTTGCAAAAAATGATTGAAAAATATGTGCGCAAAACTGGACTGGTGCTGTCAAAACGTTTTGAAGTGGCTTTGGAAGTGGAGCGCGTTTGCGAGGAATTGTTGGCGCACAAAGGGGTTTTTCCAAATGTAGATTTTTATTCGGGCATTGTGTATTCTGAAATTTTGCATTTGCCTCAGGATCAATTCACGCCGATTTTTGCAGTCGCGCGCTCGGCAGGTTGGATGGCGCATTGGCGCGAACAAGTCGGACATAATCGCATTTTTAGACCCACTCAAATTTACACAGGGCGTGATTTTAGACCGTATCCGAGCGATTTATCTGATGGATAAAACCACTCATTTTGGCTTTCAGGAAGTCAATACCCGCGACAAACAAAATTTGGTGCGCGGCGTGTTTGATTCGGTGGCGAGTAAATATGATTTGATGAACGATGTGCTGTCATTCGGAATGCATCGTTTGTGGAAACATTATGCGATTGCTACCTCAAACGTGAAAGCGGGCGACAAAGTTTTGGATATTGCGGGCGGCACGGGCGATTTGGCGTTGAAATTTAGCCAAAAAGTAGGCGCAAACGGGCAGGTGATTTTGTGTGATATTAATGCTGCGATGCTAAATGAGGGGCGCAATAATCTCATCAACCGCGGCAGTGTGGGCGTGGAATTTGTGCAAGCGAATGCCGAGCAGTTGCCGTTTGAGAGTGACACATTTGACTGCGTGAGTATTGCGTTTGGGCTGAGAAATATTACCGACAAAGATCAGGCGCTCAGGGAAATGTTGCGGATTTTAAAACCAGGCGGCTGTTTGTTGATTTTGGAATTTTCTAAAACCGATTCTGCTACTTTGCAAAAGATTTATGATTTTTATTCGTTTAATATTTTGCCGAAATTGGGCGGTATTATTGCCGACGATGAAGCAAGTTATCAATATCTGGCCGAGTCTATTCGCAAACATCCCGATCAAGAAACGCTGAAAAATATGGTGCTGGCGGCTGGCTTTGAGTTTTGTCAATATCACAATTTATCGGGCGGCATCGTTGCCCTTCACAAAGGCATTAAAGTTTAGAGTGATGACGGATTTTGTGGTCAAAAGTTGCGCCAAAAATTATGCTAAAAATTGTGCGGCTTTTTTGCGCAGTTCGTCAGCACGTTTGACATTTGAACGCGCATTGAATGCTTTAATTGCGCAGGGTCAGGAAGATTTGGCGCCATTGGAGGGCAAAATCATTCGGCTGTGTTTGCAAGATTTGACGCTTGAAATGGATTTTTTATGTGTGAATAATCGCCTGTTTGTGTTGGACGATGGCACGCAAACGCCCGACATTCAGATTGCAACTCAGCACTGGGTTTTGCTGGATTTATTGCAGGGCGTGCGTCCGACTGAGCTACTCAAAGCGGACAAAATCACCATTCACGGCGACGTCAAAACGGCGCAATTGTTGCTGGATTTGTTGAAAAATTCTCGGCTGGATTTGGAAGAATTGGTGTCTCATTGGAGTGGCGATATTGTGGCGCATCAACTCGGAAAAATCGCCAAAGTGAGTGCCAAATTCAGTGCTGAAAAAGGCAACAAAGATGGACTGCTGGCATCGCTCAAAGACGGTTTGACGCAGTGGATTGTTGCGCCATCAAAGATTAAATAAAAACGAGAAAAGGATTTTTATGCGTAATTTATTTAGATTTATTCAGATTTCGCGTATTTTGATTCGCTATCGGCTGGATTCTTTGTTGCTCTCCACTCCGCTGCTCAAAAGTTTTAAGGTGTTGCTGTATTTTATTCCGTGGCATTATTTCCCCGTGAAAAAATACACTCGTGGCGAGCGGATTCGGTTGGCACTTGAAGAATTAGGCCCGATTTTTATCAAATTTGGACAAACATTGTCGACTCGGCGTGATTTGTTGCCAGACGATATCGGCGACGAATTGGCAAAATTACAAGACAGTTGTCCTGCATTTGACGGAAAAATTGCCCAAAAAATGATTGAAAAATCACTCGGTGCCAGTGTTGAAACATTGTTTGCGAGTTTTGACATAATCCCGCTGGCATCCGCCTCCATTGCGCAAGTGCATACCGCGGTGACGTTGGACAATGAAGCGATTATTATTAAAGTGGTGCGCCCTGAAATTGAAAAACACATTGGGCGCGATATTCGCCTGCTTTACGGATTGGCAAAATTCGCCAACAAACATCCCGATGGTGCGCGCCTGCGTCCGATTGAGGCGGTGGCAGAATTTGAGCGGATTATTTTGGGCGAGCTAAATATGATGGCAGAGGCGGCAAATGCAGCACTGCTTCGAAAGAATTTTGCCGACTCGGATTTATTGTACGTGCCAAAAGTGTATTGGGATTTTTGTCGGCACAATGTGCTGGTCACTGAGCGAATTTATGGCATTCCGATTGGCGATATTGAGGCGCTAAAAACGCAGGGCGTGGATTTTAAAAAACTCGCTGAAGACGGGGTAAAAATATTTTTTACGCAGGTATTTAAGCACAACTTTTTTCACGCCGATATGCACCCAGGCAATATTTTTGTGGATAAAAATGGTCAATATGTGGGCGTTGATTTTGGCATTATGGGCTCGCTCAGTCCGATTGATCAAAATTTTATTGCACAGACTTTTTTGGCGTTTTTTAATCAAGATTATCAGCGGGTGGCGCAGATTTATGTGGATTCTGGTTGGGTGCCAGAGGACATTAATATTTTGGCGTTTGAGGCGGCGATTCGCAGTATTTGTGAGCCGATGTTTGAAAAACCGTTGGGCGAGATTTCGTTCGGGCAAGTGTTGTTGAGTTTGTTAAAAGAAGCCAAAAATTTCAATATTACCATTCAGCCGCAATTATTATTGCTGGACAAAACCCTGTTAAACATTGAAGGATTGGGGCGCGAATTGTATCCTGATTTGGATTTGTGGGCGAGTGCAAAACCTCTTTTGGAGCAAATCAGCCAAGAAAAATACAGCCTCAAAAACGCCTTTGAAACCATCAAACGACAAGCCCCCGAACTGATTCACACCGTGCCAGCATTGACATTGGGCGCGCTCACACAAATCGCTGAAATGGGCAAAATGCACCAATTGAGCCAACAAAAAATGGACGCTACGATTCGTCAATTGCAACAAAATTCTGCGCGTCAAACTTGGGCAATATTAGCCAGTGTGTTGGTGCTTTTAGGGGCGGCATTTGTGGCTCAGGGTTTGTGGATTTTGGCAATCGTCAGCGGCGCAACTAGTTTGGTTTTTTGGCTCAAATCTAGCCAATAAATATCGCTCATTCGTTGGGCTTGTAGCGCAAACACGTCTCAAATACATCGTCATATTTTGTGCGAATTGTAGGGTAAAATCAGCGATTTTTTTGGTATGTTTGGTCGCAAAATATACCTGTCATTTATTAGAGGCGCTCTGGTGTAAATTGAGCGTTTTATTTTTTTGGAGAATATCAAATGAGCATCACAATTAACGCGTTAGCCCGAACGGATTTAGGAAAAGGTGCGAGCCGCCGCCTACGCCGTCAAGAAAAAATCCCAGCCATTGTGTATGGCGTGAATAAAACCCCAGCCACCGTTACGCTCGGCTTGCACGAAATCACCCATTTATTGGAAGATTCGAAAATTTTTACATCAATTGTAGAGTTGAATATTGATGGCGTTGCACAGTCGGTGATTATTAAAGATTTGCAGCGCTCTCCTGCCAGAAATGAGATTGTGCATGTAGATTTTCAGCGCATTGATTTGAAGCAAACCATTGTGACGCGCATTCCGTTGCAATTAACGGGTGCCACAGAAAATCCAGAAATGCGTCTCGGCGCGGTGATTAATCAATTTGTCAATGCAGTTGAGGTTTCGTGTTTGCCAAATGATTTGCCGAATTTTATTGACGTGGATATTAGCGCGCTCAAAGTCGGCACGCATTTGACATTGGGCGATCTGATTATGCCGAAAGGCGTGCAAATCACCGCACTCTCCCACGGCGAGGCACACAATCAAACGGTGATTTCACTCACCGCTGCCAGAAAAGTGCAAGAGTCGGACGATACTGAAAACGCTGAGTCAGGCGACAGTTCAGAGACCTGAGTTTAAACCATAAATTCATCGTCAATGGCAATCAAACTCATTGTTGGATTGGGCAATCCAGGGGGTGCGTATCAGGCGCATCGCCACAATGTGGGATTTTGGTTTGTTGAAGCGGTGGCGGATTTGTGCGCAGAAAACATTGCGCAAAATTTCAAAAAAGAATCTAAATTTTTGGCACGCGTTGCTAAAGTCACTATTTCCGACTGCTCAGTTTTATTGATTGAGCCCGATACTTATATGAATCGCTCGGGGCAGTCCGTGCAAAAAGTGGCGCAATTCTACAAAATCCGCGCCGATGAAATTTTGATTGTGCACGATGATTTGGATTTAAATCCCAGCGTTGTCAAACTCAAATTTGGCGGCGGACACGGCGGACACAACGGACTCAGAGACACCATTCAAGCCCTGCAAAGTGCTGATTTTCATCGTCTCCGCATCGGCATCGGACACCCTGGCGATAAATCCAAAGTGGCAGATTTTGTGTTGTGTGCTGCGCCAAAATCTGAGGCAGCGTTAATTCATCAAGCGATTGCGCGCGCACTCGATGAAATTGTGCCGATTGTGCGAGGCGATAGCGCAATGGCGATGCAAAATTTGCACTCAAAACCCGCGTGATTGTGCTTTGAAAAATCATTCAATCAATTTAATTAACCAACAATTAAGAGCAAATTATGGGATTTAAATGCGGAATTATCGGACTGCCGAATGTTGGAAAATCCACTTTATTTAATGCACTGACGCAGGCAAAAGTTGAGGCGGCGAATTATCCGTTTTGCACCATTGAGCCGAATATCGGCATTGTGCCGATTAACGACAAACGCTTGGCGCAGTTGGCTGAGATTGTTCATCCAGAAAAAATATTACCGACGACGATGGAGTTTGTGGATATTGCTGGACTGGTGGAAGGTGCGTCAAAAGGCGAAGGGCTGGGCAATCAATTTCTAACCAATATTCGCGAAACTGATGCGATTGTGCACGTGGTGCGTTGTTTTGACAACGAAGATATTATTCACGTGGCGGGCAAAATTGATCCATTGGACGACATTGAAATCATCAACACCGAGCTGATTTTGGCGGATTTAATAATGGTGGAAAAGCTCCATCAAAAGGCGATTAAAAACACCAAATCTGGCAATAAAGAAGGACTGCCACTGAAAAATTTACTCGCCAAAATTTTGCCCACATTGGAAGCAGGGCAAAACGTGCGCATTTTAGAGTTTGATGACGACGAGCGCGCATTGCTCAAAACCTTGCAATTACTCAGTGCCAAGCCTGTTTTATACGTGGCGAATGTGAGCGATACTGAGTTGGACGACAGTGCGTATTTCACCGAAGTGGCAAAATTTGCGCGCAATGAAGGCAGTGAAGTGGTGCCTATTTGCGCAGATATTGAGGCTGAGATTGCACTGCTCAGTCCAGCGGAGCGGCAGGATTTTCTGGCGGATATGAATCAAACTGAATCAGGGCTTGATCGCCTCATCAGCGCGGGCTATCATTTGCTGGGTTTGCAAACGTATTTTACTGCTGGAGTGAAAGAGGTGCGCGCTTGGACGATTCACGTTGGCGACAGTGCGCCTCAGGCAGCGGCTAAAATTCACAGCGATTTTGAAAAAGGATTCATTCGGGCGGAGATTGTTGGCTTTGAGGATTTTGTCAAAAATGGTGGCGAAAAAGGTGCCAAAGAATCTGGCAAATTGCGCTCAGAGGGCAAGGAATATATTGTTCGAGATGGCGATGTGATACACTTTTTGTTCAATGTTTAACACACAAATTGAGAATTTATGCAAACTAAGAAAAACACCAAATTATTGATTATTTTAGACGGCTGGGGACATTCTGAGGTGCGCGAGCACAATGCCATTGCGCTGGCAAATACGCCAGTTTGGGACAAGTTAAATGCAAAATTTGCGCATTCTTTGATCAATACCAGCGGTAGCAATGTGGGATTGCCCAGCGAACAAATGGGCAATTCTGAAGTGGGGCATTTAAATCTCGGTGCGGGACGGGTGGTGCGACAAGATTTCACGCGGATTATGAACGACATTCAAAACGGGGATTTTTTCCGCAATCCTGTGCTCAAAAATTCTTTGGAATACGCCACGATTAACCACAAAGCGGTGCATATTATGGGGCTGATTTCTGATGGCGGCGTGCATTCGCATAACGAGCAAATTTACTCGATGTTGGAAATGGCGCAACAACAAGGCTGTCAGCAAATTTACCTGCATCTTTTTACCGACGGCAGAGATTGTGCGCAAAAAAGTGCGAAGCAATATGTGAGCGCGCTGGAGGACAAAATTCAGACGCTCGGCGTGGGCAAAATCGCCAGCGTTATTGGTCGGTATTTTGCGATGGATCGCGATAATCGCTGGTCTCGAGTGCGTTATGCTTACGAATTGATCAGCAAAGGGCGCGCACAATTTCAAGCAAATTCCGCGCTTGAGGCGATTGAGTTAGCTTACGAGCGCGGCGAAACGGACGAATTTATTCAATCCACCGTGATTAATTCGCCGAGCCAAATCAACAAAGGCGATGTGTTGATTTTTATGAATTATCGCGCCGATCGTGCCAGACAAATTGTGCAGGCGTTTACCGATGAGACTTTTCAGGGATTTTCGCGCGGCACTTTTATGCCGATTCAGTTTGTGTGTTTGACCGAATACAAAAAAGATTTCAATTTGCCAGTGGCTTATCCGTCTGTCAAACTCAACAATGTGTTGGGCAAATATTTGTCCAATTTAGGAATGACCCAACTTCGAATTGCCGAAACTGAAAAATACGCGCACGTTACTTTTTTTCTCAATGGCGGAGCTGAGACACCTTTTTATGGCGAAGATCGCGTGTTAATTCCGTCGCCGAATGTGGCAACTTACGATTTACAGCCAGAAATGAGTGCAGTTGAGCTGACCGATGCGCTGGTGTCACATATTCAAAGTCAAAAATATGATTTGATTATTTGCAATTTTGCCAACACCGATATGGTGGGACACAGTGGCAAACTTGAGGCAACGATTGAGGCAGTGGAGGCGGTGGATCAGTGTTTGGGGCGGATTTATGAGGCGACGAGTGCGACTGATGCGGAAATTCTCATCACCGCTGATCACGGCAATGCTGAGCAAATGCGCAATCCGAAAACGGGTGAGGTGCATACGGCACATACGAATAATTTAGTGCCGCTGATTTTTATCAGCACACGACGGGCAACGCTTGCTGAGGCTGGTGCGGGCGCGCTTTCTGACATTGCCCCGACTTTATTGCATATGATGGACGTTGAGCAACCCGTGGAAATGACGGGCAAAAGCCTGCTTACGTTTGTTTAAAATGAGGCGCAATTGGATTGTGATCGCGTATTTTTGAGTTTGATTAAACAGGAGAAAAAAAATGAAACAACCGAATTTTATTGCCCCCTCAATTTTGGCGGCTAATTTTGCAAAACTCGGCGAAGAGGTGGATAACGTGCTCAGAGATGGCGCCGATATTGTTCATTTTGATGTGATGGATAATCATTACGTGCCGAATTTAACCATCGGCCCTTTGGTG
>CAZRUL010000029.1:4210-11691 GCA_964603245.1 uncultured Piscirickettsiaceae bacterium | reverse complement strand
GCGCGCGCAAACCGTGCAAACCCACCCCAAAAATCGTTAAATCACTGCCCTTTCGTTCAATTTTCACGCCCATTTGAACAAATGCATTCAACGTAGAAAGTGCATCTTCGCCTTCTAAAAAACCACTGACTTTGGTGATTCCGTGAGCCAGCGAGCCGAGCATAATGGTGCGGTGCGAAATGGATTTATCGCCTGGAATATTGAGCGTGCCAGTTAGCGTGCGGGCGGGTTTTGCAATAAATTTACTCATCATCTTTTGCTCGTCATTTTGATTGTGTTATCGGTGTCGTTTGTTGTTTGATTTTTTTTGATTTTTAATTTTTGATTCTTGATTTCTGATTTTTTGTATTTATTTTTTGTCAATGTCAAACGCAATGGATTTGTCCAGCCAGCCATCTCGCGCGGATTTTGCCTCGGCAAACAGTGTTTTTAATTCACTGGATTTTTTACCCTCAATCAACCCAGATAATTTGCTTAAAACTTGCTGGTAGCCTTCAATGTGTTTGACAATTTCAGCGCCATTATTCAAGCAAATATCGCGCCACATCACCGCATCACTGGAGGCAATGCGCGAGAAATCGCGAAACCCGCCCGCAGCATAATCGCACACATTCGGCTGTTTGTTGAGTAAATAATCCATCAGTCCGAACGCCAATAAATGTGGCAGGTGTGAGGTCATCGCCAGCAAATCATCGTGCGTTTGCGCGTCCATAATCTCCACCACCGCGCCCACCGATTGCCATAATTTGCGCACTGTCGCAATCGCGGTGCTATTTGAATGCGGCTCTGGAGTGAGAATCACGCGCCGATTTTGAAACAAATCCGCCTCACTCGCGCGCGCGCCACTTTGTTCTTTGCCAGCAATCGGATGGGCGGGAATGAAGTTTTCGGGCAACTCGCCAAACACCGATTTGGCAATCTGAATCACACTTTGTTTGGTGCTGCCGACATCAGAAATAATCATTTGCGCATTAATGTGCGGTTTTATCAATTCCAAAATCGCGCGAAAACTGTTCACTGGCGTGGCAATAACGACCAGTTGCGCCCCACTCAATGCGGTTTTAATGTCCAAACAATAGTCATCAATCGCGCCCATCGCTTTGGCTTGTTGCAAAGAATGTTCGTTGCGACCAAAACCCGTCACGCACGCAACCTGCCCCGCTTTTTTTAATCCCTTTGAAAACGAAGCGCCAATCAATCCGACCCCAATAATGCAGATTTTATCCATCATAAAAATGCTAAACCGATTTTGAAATATGCGTTAAAACAGATGTCAACGCCAATAAAAATGCTTCATTTTCATACTGTGTGCCAACCGATACGCGCAGATAATGCTCCATTTCCACGGGACGAACGATAAATCCTTGACGCAATAATTGCTGATAAACCGCCTGCGCATCCCCCACTTTAATCGCAATAAAATTCGCAAACGAAGGAATGTATTCAAGTTTCAATGCATCAAAGCCGTGCGCAAGTTGTGCCAGTCCGTTTTTATTGGCACTGATGGAACGCACCAAAAAAGCCTGATCTGACAACGCTTCAACAGCCGCACTTTGCGCAATATGATTGACATTAAACGGCTGCCGAATGCGATTTAAATACTCCGCCACCTGCGCACTTGACAGACTATAACCCACCCGCAAACCCGCCAGCCCGTAGGCTTTAGAAAAGGTGCGTGTCAATATCAAATTGGCAAATTTATCCAGCCAATCCAATGCCACATCTGCACTGTTTAAATATTCAAAATACGCTTGATCCAACACCACCGCGATATGCGCTGGCACTTGCGTTAAAAAATCGTAGAGTTCGGAGTCGCCCAGCAATGTGCCTGTTGGGTTATTCGGATTGGCAATAAAAATCAATTTGGTGCGCGCCGTTATCGCCGCTAACATCAAATCCAAATTATGCCCAAATGCTTTGGCGGGCACCACCACTGAGCGGCCGCCGAGTGCAGTAGTGACCAGCGAATACACCACAAACGCATATTGTGAAAAAATCACTTCATCGCGTGCATTACACACATAAGTTCTGGCGATTAATTCCAGCACGTCATTTGAGCCATTGCCCAGCGTGATGGTGTTGGGATTGAGTGACAAATGCGTCGCGAGGGCTTGTTTGAGTTCAAATCCATTCCCATCGGGATAGCGTCCGACCTCAGAAATAGCGCGCTGGATTGCGCTCGCTACTTGCTCACTCACGCCCAAAGGATTTTCATTACTGGCAAGTTTAACAATATGTTCCAGCCCTAATTCGCGTTTTAATTCGCTGATCGGTTTGCCGCCCTGATACGGTTTAAGGCGCTGAATAGACTCGCAGATTTTCATCATTTGCTGCGTGTTTGCAAGCGTTTTAGGATTGTCCAATGGTTTTGCAAAATCATAAAACTCGCCATCACAAAACCAAAAATCACAAAACCGCCACGGGATACGAGCCCAAAATTTTGAGTTTGAGCGCACTGGTTTGCATACTTTCAAGCGCACGTTTCACCACCAAATCTTGCTGATGCCCTTCAATGTCAAGCAAAAATAAATACTCCCATTTCACGTTTGGAATCGGATGACGGGCGATTTGCAACAAATTAATGTTTTGCGCTTTAAAGGGCGTGAGCAAATCAAACAACGCACCCGATTGATGCTTCGTAATCGCGAGCAGTGACGTTTTATCCTGCCCAGAAGGCGCAACGCTTTCCTTGCCGAGAATTAAAAAACGAGTGACGTTATCACTACAATCCTCAATATTTTTAGCCACCAAATGCAAATCGTATAAATCCAGCGCCACATTTGAGGCAATCGCTGCTGCATTCGGACGGTCTTTGACCATTTTTGCAGCCAAAGCATTAGAAGCCACAGAGATGAGTTCGGCGCTCGGCTGATGTTTTGCCAGCCAACGTTGACATTGCTCCAATGCTTGCTGATGGGCGACAATCGTTTGAATCGGCTGACGGGTGTCTGCCATCATCAGTTGATGTTGAATGGAAATCTCCACCTCGCCACAAATACGCAAATCTTGCGCATACAATCTGTCAATCGTTGCACCGATAACGCCGTTGGAAGAATTCTCAATCGGCACCACGCCATACTGCGCATTGCCTTTTTCTACCTGATTAAAGATTTCATCAATCGTGACACAGTCCATAGTTGTCACGCACCGCCCAAAATGTTTAAATGCCGCCGCCTGCGTAAACGTGCCTTGCGGTCCTAAATAGGCAATTTTAAGCGGTTGTTCCAAAGCCAGACAAGCTGACATAATCTCGCGAAAAATATGCGCCATATCTGCGTCTTTAATCAAACTGGTATTGCGCTCTGCCACGGTTCGCAGCACCTGTGCTTCACGTTCTGGGCGATAAAAAATTGTGCATTCGTGATTGGCTTTTTTAATGCTTGCCACATCAGCGGCAAGCTCAGCTCTGGCGCCGATAAGTGTTTGAATTTGCGCATCAATTGCATCAATTTCAATCCGTATTTTGGCCAGAGCAGTTTCACTCATAATGCGCCACAAATCCTAACGCTTAAAATCCCTTCAATCTGTGCCAAATTCTCAATCACCGCATCTTTAATTTCGCCCTCAATCCCGATTAACGTATAAGCCATCGTGTTGCGTGATTGATTTAACATATCAGCTATATTCATATCACCGTCCGCCAACACAGTAGATATTTGCCCCACCATATTCGGCACGTTTTTATGCGCAATAGACAACCGTCTGCGTCCCGCATCCGCCATTACCACCTCAGGAAAATTCACCGAATTAACAATATTGCCGTATTCTAAATAATTCCGCACCTGATCTGCCACCATCACCGCGCAATTCTCCTCGGCCTCAGTCGTCGATGCGCCTAAATGTGGCAGTGCAATCACCCGCTCGTGGTTTTTTAAAATGTCAATCGGAAAATCGGTCACGTAATATTTAATATGTTCGCTGTCCAATGCGCTCTCTAGTGCCGTCTCATCCACAATCCCATCTCTGGCGAAGTTCATCACCGTGGCTCCCTCGGGCAACATCGCCATTCTTTTGGCATTCAATAAATTTTTTGTCCCCGCCACTAAAGGCACGTGAAAAGTAATGAAATCACTTTGCGCACAAAGCGCATCAATCGAGCTCGCCTGCTCTACCCCAGAGGAAAGTTTCCAAGCATTTTTAATACTAATATTAGGATCATAACCAACCACCTTCATTCCAAGATCCAGCGCTGCATTTGCAATCTTAACCCCAATAGAGCCCAGCCCGACCACGCCGAGCGTTCTGTTCGGCAACTCTGATCCCGCATAATTTTTCTTGCCCACCTCCACGTTCGCTTTCAGATTGTCCAGCCCCAATGTATTCACGTATTGCCAAGCCTGACAAATGTTCCGACTTGACAATAACATCGCACTAATCACCAACTCTTTCACCGCATTTGCATTTGCTCCAGGTGCATTAAATACCACCACGCCGCAATCGCTCATTTTATCCAGTGGAATGTTATTAACGCCTGCGCCAGCACGTCCAACCGCTTTGAGATTATCCCCAATCGTCATTTCGTGCATCTTCGCACTGCGCACCAAAATCACATCGGGATTGTTCATCTCCGTGCCGACTTCGTATTTTTCGCTAGTAAATCGCGCCAATCCCACGGCGGCGATATTATTTAATGTTTGAACTTTCATCATTAGCCTTGCTCCTTTTCAAATGTGTGCATAAACGCCACCAAAGCATCCACGCCCGACTGTGGCATTGCGTTATAAATACTCGCCCGCATTCCTCCAACTGAGCGATGCCCTTTTAGCGTAATTAAATTGTGTTGCGCTGCCTGCTCTAAAAATATCCCATTGAGTTTGTCGTCTGCCAACAAAAACGGCACGTTCATCCGTGAGCGATAATTGCGCGCCACAGGATTTGAATAAAAGTCCGAGCCGTCAATCGCGTCATATAAAGTCTGCGCCTTACGTTGATTCACCGCTTCAATATTAGCAATCCCGCCATTTTCCTGCAACCATTCAAATACCTTACCTGCCACATACCACGGATAAGTAGGCGGGGTGTGATACATTGATGCATTGCCCGCCTGCGTGCTGTAATCAAACAAAGTCGGCTGTTGCGCCAACACATTGCCCAGCAAATCCTCACGCACGATGACAATCGTCAAACCCGCAATGCCGATATTTTTCTGCGCACCTGCATAAATCAGCCCAAACTTAGACACATCAATCTGCGCGGACAAAATACTAGAGGACATATCCGCCACCAATGGCATTTCTACATTCGGAATGTCGTCAAACTCAAGCCCCGCAATCGTCTCGTTCGGTGTGTAATGCAAATACGCACTGCGCGCATCAATATTCCAATCAGCAATATCTTTAATGTCGGTGTATTGATTGCTGCTGCTGTCGGTGCAAACATTCACCTCGCAATATCGCCGCGCTTCTTTAATCGCCTTCAACGACCAATGCCCCGTATGTGCATAACTCGCCCGCGTTTTGCCCCTGAGTAAGTTAATCGGCACCATTGAAAACTGCGCTGATGCCCCGCTCTGCAAAAACAACACTTTATAGTTGTCTGGAATGTTCATCAAATCGCGCAAATCGCGCTCTGACTTCTGCGCCAATGCCATAAAATCAGCTCCCCGATGGGAAATTTCCATCACCGATGCTTTTGCATTGCCATATTCCAACAATTCTGTTTGCATTTTCTCCAATACTTCACGCGGTAACATCGCCGGCCCTGCACTAAAATTATAAACTCTGTTCATTTGTCTCTTTCCAATGTCAAAAAAAAATCAGACGATTTTACCCGATGCAAGCGATTTCACGGTTTTAATCCCGTCCAACTTCTCAAACGACACCGTTTTTGCAATCTCAGCGAACTCAGACATATAAGTAACAGGCGCATCCACTTTTCTAATCGCCAAATATAATGTGCGCCACAGTCCGTGTTTGCCCAGTTGCTTGACGCTGTATTTAGCGCGCTGATCAGAAGTCAAAGCCCAGCCAGGCAAACACGCAACCCCTTGATTATTCGCAATGTGTTGCATCATCATAAACGGCAACTCCACTTTGCGAACGTGTTGCGGTGACACTTTGGCAGGATTTAAAAAATACTTAAACACATCCAAACGATTTTGTTTCACGGGATAGCTCAATAACGTTTGATCGCGCATCATTCTAGGCACAACATTTGCCACACTTGCCAATGCATTATGCGGTGACATCACCATTAACATCTGATATTTAAATAACGAGAAATAATGATACGCATCATTCTTCAACGGATCTGAAGTCACCACCATATCCACATCGTATTGTCGCAATGCCTCAAACGCATCAAAACTATGTCCCAGCGACAAATCAAAATCCACCTCAGGCTGCGCGCTACTGAATGCATTTAAAGTCGGAATCAACCAATCAAAACACGCGTGGCACTCAATCGCAATCTTCAGCCGCCCACCGCGAATGTCCAGCAGTTGATTTTGCGCTCGCTCAAGATGAGGCAGCACGCTGATCGCCGTATCCCACACAATTTGCCCCTGAGGGGTGAGTTTAAACGGCTTAGAATAGCGCACAAACAGTGGGTTGCCGATCAAAGCTTCCAACAGTTTAATCCGATGCGACAAGCCTGATTGAGAGGTATGCAACACTTCAGCTGCCACCGACACACTGCCCGCATCAACCAATGCTTGCATCATTTTTAAATGTGAGATTGTAATCATAAGTTTAAAAAATTTTAGAATGAAGTCGCGTATTTTGCTTGATTATGAATGGATTGGGTAAAAATATAATGATTAAATCAGCGAATCACCCAACTTGCTCATAACTTGTATGAGTATTCCGATGATTCCGAATGAAAGCCGCACTCTAAAATGCACGGTTTAATCATTCACTCAGAAATTATCCGATGCCACGCACAACCCCACTGACAAAACCCGTCGCCCCTCTAACCCTTGCTGTCGCCCTGTTTTTCAGCACGCAATTAAATGCCGCACTCGGTCCGATTCCGATTTATCTCAACACCGAATACAGAACCAACACGCCCGTCATCAACGCCATCGCCTCAACCCTAAGTTTCAGCAAACAAGACATTCAAGCCAGCGGCGCGGGCACGTTCGGCGAATTCTTAGCCAGCATTCCTGGCGTGGATTACGAGGGCGGGCAAGGCAATCTAGCTGCGCTCAGAATCCGCGGCAATGAAGCCGCCCATACTTTATTGTTAATCGATGGCGCTAAGGTTTCCATTACTGCCACCCAGCCTAATTTAGACGTAGTGCCATTGGACTCTATTGAAAAGATTGAAATCACCAAAGGCCCGTTCTCCTCGCTATACGGACCTGGTGCGATTGGCGGCGTGATTCACATCACCACAAATGGCAAACGCAGTGCGCAAAGTGGCACGCTAGCCTTAAGCTACGGCACGCACAACACCAGCAAAGTTGCACTGAATCTCAACAACACAAGTGAATACAGTTATCTCAACATCTCCTTAAGTCAATACCACACCGATGGCATCAA
>CAZRUL010000029.1:2845-4110 GCA_964603245.1 uncultured Piscirickettsiaceae bacterium | reverse complement strand
CGACACATTTACCTCAAGCCTAGACGTTCGCAGGCAACAAACCCAAAGACGTGGCAATCAATATCAACTCAGCGGCATTACCCTCTTAAACGAATACAATCTGCGCGATGCCAAACTATCCTTTGGATTGGAAAACGAAACCGATAAAGACGTGGGCAATAACCGATTCATCAAACACCGCGATATCTTTGCGCAATACCAAACCCAACTTGCCAACAATGACATCGTGATGGGCGTGCGCAACATTAACCACGTCCAATTCAGCGACCACAACACCTACAACCTCGGCTGGGGCAAAGACATCAATGCAGACCTGCGCTTAAATGCCGCCTTTGGCACAGCAACCAATCTACCCTATCACTATGCAAACAATCTGAACGTCGTCGCGGGCAAAACTGAATTAAAACCCGAGCATAGCAAGAGTATTGAAGTGGGGGCAACTTACAAAAACCTCGGCGCGAAGTTATATAAAAACAAAATGACCGATGCCTTTACTTATACCGACCCACAAACTTGCTCAACGGGAGAATACACAGCGGCAACGTCTGACCCTTTTGTGCCTGCCTCTTGTGATGATGGCAGCGCGGTAGATTCTGCTTTTTATACCAATGGCAACGGCATTCAAAACCAAGGCATAGAGCTTACCCTCAGCCATTCATTCGCCGATTGGGAGATTAACCACAGCCTAACGTTGCAACAATCCATCGACAGCATCACAAAACTAGACCAAGGCAGGCGACCCAACAAAACACTGGACGTTATTGCCACCAATACCCGTGGCAAATTCTACAACACGGTTCAATTGATTGCCAAATCAAAAACTTTTGACAACGACGACACCACCACCAACGGCACTAATCCTGGTTATGGTTTGTTAAATCTTGCCACGCGCTATGATTACAGTTCAACCATCAGCCTTTCGTTTAATTTGAATAACGCGCTGGACAAACAATACACGGTGGCAAAAACCGCTGAGGGTGAAAGTTATAACCAGCTCGGTAGAACCTTTACCGCAGGCGTTATTTATCAATTCTAGGGGCAAGATGTTAGCAACAGCCGTGATTGACAAGCCACAGTCATTTTTGACAGACTTTAGCCGTGATTGAGAGAATTTAACCGTTATTTAGAGAGTTTAGCCATTATTTAGAGAATTTAACCATTATTTAGAGAATTTAACCATTATTTAGAGAATTTAAAGGCTATTGATATTACTATGACGGTTATTTATAAACCACAGCCGTTATTGAGAAACCCTCATAATGATT
>CAZRUL010000029.1:0-2745 GCA_964603245.1 uncultured Piscirickettsiaceae bacterium | reverse complement strand
CGCCTCATTTACTCAACCCGACTAGGATTTTAAATCAATGCAACCCATTCACACAACCCGAACCCTGTTTGCCGTTTTTTTAATGATTTTGCTGATGATTGCCACGCGCGGACACGAAAATTGGCTGACGAATGTGGTGCATCTGCCTGATTTCACCATTCCAGCGTTGTTGATTGCGGGGATTTATCTGCGTCAAGTTTGGGTGGCTCTGGTGATTATCATTAGTGCGGTGGCAATTGACAATTACGCGATTGTGTATGACGGCGTGAGTGCGCATTGCATCACCCCTGCCTATAGTGTGTTGCTGCTGAGTTATGCGGGGATTTTTTGGGTTGGCAAACACATCAGCGGGCTGAGTTTTGACACGCGCATTGTGACGGTTTCATCGGTCACTAAAGATGCAAGCATTATTATTTTGGCGGTGACCACTCAATGGCTGATAGCAACGACGAGTTATTATTTCTGGACACTAGCTTATGCGAATACAGGCTGGACAAACTTCCCCGCTTACGCGCAACAATGGGCGCTGGGCGAGATTGCGAGCGTTTTGTATTGGATTGGGGCAATTATGGTGGTTTGGACGTTAAATCAGCGTTATTCACTAGCGGCGCGTCTCTCGTTATTCAAGCATTCAAAAGACTGACAGCAAAAATCGTGTCCGCAGCTAACTACAGCGCCAGAATGCAGCGCAAGAAAGCACATATTGACAAAGCAATTGCAAAAGCCAACATTGAGCGCGGAATTGTGGTGCTATTGACAGGCAATGGCAAGGGCAAGTCGTCTTCGGCGTTTGGAATGGTGGCGCGCTCGCTGGGTTATGGGATGCGCGTGGCAATCGTGAAGTTTTTAAAAGGGGTGCAAGACACGGGCGAGGATATTTTTCTCAACACTCAGCCAAATGTCCAAACCGCGCTGATGAAAACAGGCTTCACTTGGGACACACAGGACAAAGCACTGGACACGCGCAAAGCGGGAGAGACTTGGACAAAAGCGCAGGCGTTTTTAAGCGATGAGACGATTGATTTGGTGGTGCTGGATGAGTTGACGTATATGCTTAACTATGGTTATTTAGACGAGCCACAAATTTTAAGCGCGATTCGCAATCGTCCACCACATCAAAGCGTAGTAATCACGGGCAGAGCGGCTTCAAAGGGATTGATTGAAATTGCCGATACGGTGAGTGAGGTTAAAGACATTAAGCACGCTTTTCGAAATAATCTTAAAGCGCGCAAAGGGATTGATTATTAAACCGTAAAACTTTAAAAACAACAAGCAACGAATCAACGCGGGACAAACCGAGTGTTTTATCTAGGCACAAACTCTAATACCGTGGCATTGATGCAATATCTGGGCTTGCCATCGGGCCCGTCTTTGAACACGTGACCTAAATGAATGTCGGAGCTGCTTGAACGAATCTCAACGCGCGACATTCCAAAACGATTGTCAGCTTTCTCAAACACTTCTCCAGCCACGGGCGCGGTAAACGACAACCAGCCTGATTTAGAATCAAATCTGTCTTTGGTATCAAACAATGGGCGTCCCGAGAGTTTGTCAATAAACACACCATCGGGGGTATTTTTAAAGATGTCGTATTGTTTGCAAAAGCGTCCGTCTGTGCCTTCGTTAAACGCCACGTTAAAAGACTCAGAGCCTTTGCCTAATTTAAATTCTCCCAAGGCTGCATAAAATTCTTTAGGCGATAAATACCCTTGCTTTGCCCAAATCTCCGCACCGTCTTGAATAAAGAAAATGGTTGGCGTTGCCCAAGTTTGAGTGTTGAGCGTAAAGCCTTTTAAAGCAGATGCGGGCGTAGAGCGCAGGGGAATGTTGCCCTGATATTGACTGCTCACGTCTTTTTCAAACTGCAAACAATACAAACACGAGCCTTTGTCGGCGGCTTCAATCACCAAAATCTCTTTGCCACCGAGCGGAATAATAGTTGGCGGAGGCGTTGTATTATTGTTTGCATTCTCTTTTGACGAAAAACGCACGCCCGTTGCGTGATTGGGACAATAGCCGTTTGGATTTTTGACTAAATAATCTTGATGACGCGTCTCGGCTGCCCAAAATTTCACCAGCGGTTTGATTTCGGTGACAATCTCCCCATAACCCTTGGCGTTGAGCAATGCTTGAAAGGTGGTGCGAGTTTGTTGCGCGATTTTGGATTGCTCGGGGGTTGTCCAATATAATGCCGAGCGGTAGTTGTTGCCGATGTCTGCGCCCTGCCCATCTATCTGGGTGGGATTGTGAATTTCCCAAAAGTTTTGAATCAATGTTTTGGTGGAAACCACGCTGGAATCATAAGTGACTTTCACTACTTCGGTGTGATTGATAAGTCCTTCGTTCGTCTCGAGCGCGGATTTGTCGCTGAGTCCGATGCCCACTAAAAAATCCCTAAAACCTGAGCTTGCAAGATTGCGATGCTTTAACACATCCTCATAAGTGGGGTTGTCATAATTGCCACCCGCATAACCAGAGACTGCATTTGTCACCCCTTGAATGGCGGCAAAATTCTTTTCCACACCCCAAAAACACCCCGCTGCAAATACAATTTCTAAAATCATCGCGCACTCCTTTTTTTACATTTAATCAATAAGTTTGATATTTTAAGTAATAAATCCAAACAAATTATTTAGTTGCTTTTACAATAGCGTTCTTTTAACCACAAATAATAGAAATGAAAACACACAAAAACATCACAATGGGTTTGGTAATGGGTTTAGTAATGAGCGCGGGATTGCTGGT
>CAZRUL010000028.1:1814-11722 GCA_964603245.1 uncultured Piscirickettsiaceae bacterium | reverse complement strand
CAAAACCAAACCGCCTTTATTCCGTTTATTACCGCGGGCGATAGCGGGCTGAACAACACGTTTGAATTGATGCAAACTTTGGTTGAAAACGGCGCAGATGTGATTGAGCTCGGAGTGCCATTTTCAGATCCGATGGCCGATGGCCCCGTGATTGCTGCCTCACATGAGCGCGCGGTGGCCGCTGGTGTGAGTTTGCAAAACGTGCTGGATTTGGTGGCAAAATTTCGCCAAACCAACGACCACACCGCCATTGTGTTGATGGGCTACACCAATCCGATTGAGGTATTTGGCTATTCCGCGTTCGCCACGGCGGCGCACAACAGCGGGGTTGATGGGGTTTTAGTGGTGGATATGCCGCCCGAAGAGGCGCACGATTTAAAATCACAATTGGATTCTGCCTGCGTTGATTTGATTTTTTTAATCGCCCCAACCACCACCGATAAACGCATTGAATTTTTAGCCACCGTCGCCTCGGGATTTGTGTATTTTGTGGCGCTCAAAGGCGTGACGGGCGCGCACAATTTGGACGTGGATTTGGTCAATCATCATTTAGCCAGAATTCGTCAATCCGTGGATTTGCCCATTGGAGTGGGGTTTGGCATTAAAAATTCTGCCACCGCGAAGGCGATTTGTGGCAATGCCGATGCGATCATTGTCGGCTCGGCGCTGGTGGCATTTGTTGAAAAATACGCACTTGATAAGCCTAAAATGTTGCACAATGTCGGCAAGTTAAGTCGTGAAATCGCCTCAGCCATTAAATAATTACACTCAAAAATTCATATGAATTGGCTAGAAAAAATCCTGCCCTCAATCACCAGTGTGGCGAAAAAAAATATTCCAGAGGGGCTGTGGAGCAAATGTCCAAAATGCGAAACTGCCCTGTATGAAGCCGAATTAAAACAACGACTCTACGTTTGTCCGCAATGCGATTTTCATATGCGAATCACTGCCAGAGCGCGCTTAGAAGGGTTTTTAGACGCAGACAATCAAACCGAAATTGCGCCCGATTTAACTGCCACCGACCCGCTTAAATTCAAAGATCAAAAAAAATACAAAGATCGCCACTTAGCCGCGCAAAAATCCACCCACGAAAACGAAGCAATCATCATCAAAAAAGGCACACTCAAAGCAATGCCCGTCATTATTGCAGCCTTTGAATTCAAATTTATGGGTGGCTCAATGGGCAGCGTGGTGGGCGAAAAATTTGTGCGCGCTGTGCAAGCCAGTATCAAAGCAAACTGCCCGTTGATTTGCTTTTCTGCCTCGGGCGGGGCGCGGATGCAAGAGGGGTTATTTTCGCTGATGCAAATGTCCAAAACCGCTTTGGCACTTAAATTATTGGCTGACAAAAAAATCCCGTTTATCTCGGTTTTAACCGACCCCACGATGGGTGGCGTGTCCGCAAGTTTTGCGATGTTGGGCGATATTCACATTGCCGAGCCGAATGCGCTGATTGGTTTTGCCGGTCCCCGAGTGGTGGCGCAAACCGTGCGCGAGGCATTGCCCGAAGGCTTTCAACACAGCGAATTTTTGTTGGAAAAAGGCGCGATTGATATGATTGTGCATCGCTCAAATTTGCGCGATACCGTGCATCAACTGCTCAGCGCCCTGCATGGCTAATTACACAATCCACTACCGCCTGAGTCATGCAAATGGCGCGGTCGTAGATCAATCAAACGAGTCACCCTTGCAATTTGAAATCGGCGACGGGCAGTTGGATCCGTGTTTAGAAGCCTGCGTAAAAACGGCAGTAGTGGGCAAACTCCAAACTTTTTTATTGACCGCTGATAGCGCTTTTGGTGCCACCGATGAGGCCGCCATTCAAATCTTGCCACGCGCTCAATTCCCCGCCAACTTACGGCTTGAAGTGGATGCCGCCGTGGAATTTCACGCACCCAATCAAGCGGCGTATGTGGGCTGTATTCGCCACATTGACGGCGATCAAATCACGGTGGATTTCAATCATCCGCTGGCAGGCTGTGATATTGCGTTTCGGCTGAAAATTATCAAACACAGCGCATAAAAATGAAAATTCTACTCGCCAATCCCCGAGGTTTTTGCGCAGGCGTTGAGCGTGCCATTGAGATTGTTGAGCGTGCCATTGCCCTCCACGGTGCGCCGATTTATGTGCGTCATGAAGTGGTGCATAATAAATTTGTGGTGAATAATCTCAAAAATAAAGGCGCGATTTTTATTGAAAAAGTCAGCGAAGTGCCGCGCGGCGAAGTGGTGATTTTCAGTGCGCACGGCGTCTCTCAACGGGTGCGCGCGCAAGCGGCTGAAATTGGCGCAATTATCTACGATGCCACCTGTCCTTTGGTGACCAAAGTGCACAAAGAAGTGATCAACAAACAACAACAAAATCATCAAGTAATTCTCATCGGCCACAAAGGGCATCCCGAAGTGGAAGGCACGCTCGGGCAATCGCTCAGCCACAAAACCGTGCATTTAGTGGAAACGGTCGCGGACATCAATCAGCTCAATTTTCCGCCCGACGAACCTCTTTCCTACACCACTCAAACCACATTATCGGTGGATGACACTCAGCAAACGATTAACGCGCTGATGGCTAAATTTCCGCACATTCAAGCGCCTAAAAAAAATGACATTTGCTACGCCACGCAAAACCGTCAAGATGCCGTAAAACGCTTGGTAAAATCCTGCGAAGTGTTGCTAGTATTGGGCTCTAACAATTCCTCAAACTCCAATCGGCTGCGCGAAATTGCGCAAAAATTTGGCAAACCAGCGTATTTAATTGATGGAGCGCACGAAATCAACAACGCTTGGTTTGACAATATTCACACAATCGGCGTGACCGCGGGCGCTTCAGCGCCAGAAATTTTGGTGCGCGAAGTGATTGAATATTTACAAAATACTTTTGAGAGTCACATTGTAGAATTAGACGGTGCGACAGAAAACGTCCATTTTCCAGTGCCCAAAGCGTTGCGCGCGCTTTAAATTCATTGAAAAAATCATCCAAAAAATAGGAGAAAAATATGCCAAAAACCCCATTAATTTGTGGCTCGTATGCCTTTGACAGCATTATGGTTTTTAACGATCATTTCAAAAATCACATTCTGCCCGATCAAGTGCATATGCTCAATATTGCGTTTTTAGTGCCGACTTTGCGCAAAGAATTTGGCGGCTGTGCGGGCAATATTGCCTACAATTTGCAATTATTAGGCGGCAATCCACTGCCGATGGCAACCGTTGGCGAGGATTTTGAGCCGTATCTTGAGCGCATAAAAAAGCAGGGCATCAACACTAAATACATCAAAACCATCGCAGGCACTCACACGGGGCAGGCGTTTATTACCACCGATTTGGGCGACAATCAAATCACCGCTTTTCACCCTGGCGCGATGGACAAATCGCATCACAATCAAATCAGCGAAGCGGTGCAAGCGAATGAGATTGCCATCGGCATCATTTCTCCCGATGGGCGCGAGGGGATGATTGCCCACGCCGCGCAATTTGTGCAAGCAAAGATTGAGTTTATTTTTGATCCCGGTCAGGGCTTGCCGATGTTTGATGGGGCGCAACTCAGAACATTTATTGAGCAAGCCAGCTATCTCACGCTCAATGATTACGAAGCGCAAATGTTGCAAGACAAAACGGGGCTGAGTTTGCGCGATATTAGTCGCCAAGTCAAAGCATTGATTGTCACCAAAGGCGCACACGGCTGTGATATTTACACGCGCGACACCACCCTGCGCATCAAAGCCGCACGCGCTGAAGCCACCAAAGATCCCACGGGTTGTGGCGATGCGTATCGTGCTGGACTGTTGTTTGGTTTGATGCACGGACTGGATTGGCAAACCATCGGGCAACTCTCAAGCGTGCTCGGTGCGATCAATATTGCGCATCTCGGCACTCAAAATCACACCTTTGATTTGGCGCTGGTTAAACAAATGTATTTACAAAATTACGGCGAAATGCTGGAATTGGACACGCATTAAAAAATACAAATCAACGCAAATCAACGCAACTCAAACTAATCCAGTTCAAATTAAGACAGGCTAAGCAACAATGCTTCGATGATTTCAAAGCGTTGAATATTGTGGGGCATCGTTTTTTTGAGGATGAGTTCGCGCTCGCCTTTGAGTTGATAAATCGCGCTGTGTTGTTGAATCAAGCGAATAATCGCCATCGGCTCAACGCAAGTATTTTGTCCAAAAATCAAGTGCGCTTTGTCTTCATAAATGCTGATTTTTTGCACATTCAGCGTTTGTGCCAACAGTTTTAACTGCGCACTGGCATACAAATTTTTGACAGAATCTGGCAGCAATCCAAATCTATCAATCATTTCCAGTGTTAATTCTTTCAGCTCGTCTTTGTTTTTAGCACTGGCAATGCGCTTGTAAAGCACCAAACGCTCGTGCACGTCATACAAATAAGTTTGCGGAATAATGCAAGCAATCCCGCTGTCAATCTCCACCTCATTATGCGCTGGCGCGTCCAAATCTAGTTTTGAGCCCGAGCGAATCGCCGCAATCGCGCGTTTTAATAAATCGTGATACAGATTAAATCCAATCTCATTAATTTTGCCCGATTGCTTATCGCCCAACAAATCGCCCGCGCCGCGAATTTCTAAATCGTGATTTGCCAACATAAAACCCGCGCCCAACTCTTCCAAAGACTCAATCGCCTCCAGCCGTTTTTTGGCATTTTTGGACAAAGATTGATGCGATTTAATCATCAAATACGCATACGCCCGATGATGCGAACGCCCCACCCGACCGCGCAATTGATGCAATTGTGCCAAGCCAAAATTTTGCGCATTGTTAATAATAATCGTGTTTGCGCTGGGAATGTCAATCCCCGTTTCAATAATCGTGGTGCAAACCAACAACTGAAAACGCCCGTGATAAAAATCCCCCATAATATGCTCCAATTCACGCACTGGCATTTGCCCGTGAGCGATGCGCATTTGCACATTTGGCATTAAATTTTGCAGGGTTTCGGTGATATTATCAATCGAATCAATCTCATTATGCACCACAAAAATCTGCCCACCGCGGTGCAACTCGCGCTCGCACGCCTCTTTAATCGTGCCCTCGTGCCACTCGCTGACCATCGTTTGAATCGCACTTCTGCCCTCTGGCGGCGTGGCAATAATCGACAAATCCCGCAACGAACCCAGCGCCATATTTAAGGTGCGCGGAATCGGCGTGGCAGTCATCGTCAAAATATCGCTATGGCCACGTATTTTTTTGAGAGATTCTTTTTGTTTGACGCCAAACCGATGCTCTTCGTCAATAATAATCAGCCCCAAATTTTTGTATTGAATACTGCCGTGAATCAGTTTGTGCGTGCCGATGACAATGTCAATCCCGCCGCTGAGCAATCCTTGTTTGATGCGTTTTTGCTCGGACGGGGTTTGAAAACGCGACAGCACCGCGATTTGCACGGGATATTTGACAAACCGATCAACAAACGATTGATGATGTTGATTTGCCAACAAGGTTGTCGGCACCAAAATAATCACTTGTTTACCCGCTTCCACACTCAAAAAAGCCGCACGCATCGCAATTTCGGTTTTGCCAAATCCCACATCGCCACAAACCAGCCGATCCATCGGTTTAGGGGCTTGCATATCGCTCAAAACTTCGTCCATCGTTTTGAGCTGATCGGGCGTTTCTTCAAACGGAAAATCCGCCACAAACCCACTGTATCCGTCCGCGGGCTCGGGAAAAGCAAAGCCTAGTGTGGCAGCACGTTTTGCATAAATTTCCAACAATTCCGCAGCCACATCGTGCAACGCCTCGCACGCTTTCTTTTTGGCCTGATTCCATTGTGGCGTGCCGAGTTTGTGCAGCGGCGCATTTTCACCCGAAGCACCCGAATAGCGCGACACCAGATTAATCGCCTCCATCGGCACCATTAATTTCGTCCCGTTTGCATATTCCAACGTCAGCAAATCTTGCTCCTGCCCATCAAACGAGTGCGTGGTTAAACCCAGATACCGCCCAACGCCGTAATTTTCATGCACAATCGCATCGCCCGTGTTGATTTCCACCAAACTTTTAATCGCTTCATCAAAATCTTTGTGTTTAGCGCGCCGCCGCCGACGTTGTTGCACCGCCTCTGTGCCAAATAATTGAGTCTCGGTAATCACTGCCATTTCAGCGGTGAGCAGTCCCGCCTCAAGTCTGGCGCGAGTGATACAAAGTTTTTCCGAAGTTTCAACGAACGCCTGCCAATGTTGGACAAAATGCACCGATAAGCCGTTATTTTCCAATAAATCACTCAGCACACTTTGGCGCGATCGCGACTCACACACCAGCAAAATTTTGCGCTTGTGACGCGTGGCAAAATTTAAATATTTCGCCAGCGGATGTTTGGATTGTGCCTCAATACTCAACGGTGGCAACAATTTGCTGGCAAAGTTCAGCGCGTCTTTTTGGTAGTGGCGTTTTGACGCGGCAATCACTAATTGCGGCTGTTGTTTGAGTTGCGAAAATAGCGCGTCTTTATTGAGAAAAACCTGATCAACGGGCAACGGAGGGCGATCCAAATCTTTTTTTGCCAAAGCGTGCCGAGCGTCAATGTGCTGATAGGTTTGCGCCACTAATTCATTCAATCCCTGATGATGAGCCACCACAAAATCAGCGGGCAAATAGTCAAATAATGTGTTGGTTTGGGCAAAAAATAGAGGCAAATAAAACTCAATTCCGCGTGGCAAACGGCGCTCGCTGACCTCGGTTAAAATAAAATCGGCGTGCGCCCCAAATTCGCTGGCGTAATTATTTTTAAAACGCTCGATGCTGACATTGTCCATTGAAAATTCACGCGCTGGCAGTAATTTAATCTGCTCAATGAGTGCAATTGAGCGTTGAGTTTGGGTGTCAAATGTGCGAATGGATTCTATTTCCTGATCCAATAAATCCAGCCGATACGCCGCGCTCGCCCCCATCGGATATAAATCAATCAACGAGCCACGAATGCTAAACTCGCCGCATTCCATCACTTTTGAAGTGCGCAAATAGCCAATTTTGATGAGTTGCTCGCTGAGCGCGTGACTGTCCAAAGGGTCATTGATGCGCAAATCAAAACTATATTGCGCCACAAATTCTAAGGGGCACAAGCGCTGCATCAGCGATTCCAGCGTGGCAATCACGATGCCATATTTAAACTGGCTCAATTGAGACAAAGTGCGCAACCGATTGGCAATAATATCGGGATGTGGCGAAAAATGATCAAACGCCAACACCTCAGAACTGTCAAAATTCAAAATCGGCAAATCGTGATTGTAAAAATTGAGCTCGGCGCGTAATTTTTGATGGTGTTCAATATCATTCGCAATCACCAAAACGACGCGTTTTTCTTGGCTGACAAATTCAATCAGCGCCAACGCTTGCGCACTGCCGTATAAAGATCCCCAATAAAATTTTTGCCCAAATTGAAAAGGCTGCGTGTCCTCGGGATAGAGATAATTCATAAAATTAAGCGGTGAAAAACCAGTGAAAGGCGGCGATAAAAGCAGCCAGGATTTTTAAGGCAAATCACCCAACACATCCACGCCTTCATTTTTCAGCATTTTAATCAGCAGAATCAGTGGCAAACCCACTAAACTATTGGGATCATTGCCTAAAAAACGCTCAAATAGTGCAATCCCTAACCCCTCGGATTTGAAACTGCCCGCGCATTGATACGGCTTTTCTTTGATCAAATAATTTTCAATTTGGGCGCGTGTTAACGGTTTAAAAAGGACTTGGAATTTTTCTATTGTAATCTGAAGATTGTTGGTATTTGTATTTAAAAGTGCCAAACTGGTGCAAAAAGTTAGCCATTTTCCAGAACTTTGCTGTAATTGTTTGACGGCATTTTGATGCGTGTGTGGCTTCGTGAGAATATTATCTGAAACCGCCAATCCCGTGCCAAACGTCGCCACTTGATCCGAGGCAATAATCAGCCCGCTGTGGGTTTTCGCCACCCGATAGGCTTTTGAGCCCGCCAATCGCAGCACCAAATCGCACGGCGACTCAAACACGTGACGAGATTCATCCACATTCGGGGCACAGGTCGTAAATTCAAGCCCTAATTTTTGGAGTAATGTTTGTCTAAAAACCGAACTAGACGCAAGAATTAACGCCATCACTGAGTAAATATTTGTAAAATCAACCGCGCATTTTACTTTAGAATTTTGGCTTATGCGTTTATCAATAATCGTGGCAATGGATGACAACCAACTCATCGGCAACCACGGCAAACTTCCCTGGCATTTGCCTGAAGATTTGCGCTATTTTAAAAAAATGACGCTGGGCAAAACGGTGATTATGGGGCGCAAAACTTACGAATCCATCGGCAAACCGTTGCCAAATCGGCGCAATATCATCATCAGTCACAATGCGCAATTTGAGGCAAAAGGTTGCGAAGTCAAGAGCGATATTGGCTCAGCATTAGAATGCGTCAAAAATAATTTTGAGGTGTTTATAATGGGCGGGGCGTTGATTTATCAACAAATGCTACCGCTGGCTGAATGGCTCTACATTACGCACGTTGAGGGAAAATATCAGGGTGATGCGTATTTTCCAAAATTTGATGCGCAAAATTATCGGGAAGTCAGTCGGGAATCTCATCAAAACGATGGGAATGCACTCATTTATCATTTTATTATTCTCCAAAAAAAACCATGCTAAAACTCAGCACACTGCTACTAATTGCCCTGTTATCCTCGGGTTGTGTTTTGACCAAAATAGTAACAACGCCGATGCGCATCACGGGGGCGATTATCTCGATTGTGCCAGTGGCGGGCAATTCTATTAATGACGCCATCGGTGCGAGTGCTGATGCGATTGATGTGTTGCCGATTTAATCGCCGATTTCGGGATGAGTTCGGGATGAGTTCGAAATTTCAAAAAGCAAAGATTCCGCTCAATAATTTCTGATTTCCCAGTTTTTAGTGTCAAAAAAACCCCGCCTAAAATCACTTTTAGGCGGGGTTTGAGTGGATTGGTTTTTGAGACTTTAGTCTTTTTTTAACGCCAACTTTCTTAACGCTAGCCTTTGACTTGCGCCATCACCTCTTCAGCAAAATTATCCGCTGCTTTTTCAATCCCCTCGCCCACTTCAAAACGCACAAACGCACTGACTTTTGCGTTATTTGTCGCCAATAATTGCTCAATGGTAGTGTCGGGATTTTTCACAAAACTTTGCCCGTAAAGCGTTACTTCGTTGACAAATTTTTTCATCCGACCGACAATCATTTTTTCAATAATATTGTCAGGTTTGCCACTCGCACGCGCCTGCTCAACAAAAATCGCCTCTTCTCTCGCCAGCAAATCCTTTGACAATTCGTCTTTGCTCACACATTCGGGTTTAGTGGCGGCAATGTGCATCGCAATATCTTTAGCCAGCGCCTCGTCTCCGCCCTCAAGCACGGTCAATACTGCGATGCGACTATTGTGTTTATACGTGCCAATCACACCTCCATCCGTTTGCACGGTTTGAACGCGCCGAAGGGCAATATTTTCACCCACTTTGGCAATCATATCCGTTCTGGCTTTGTCAAGTGAGTCACCATTATCCAAAGTTTTAGTTAAAAATTCGTCCATATTTGCTGGTTTAGTTTTCAATGCCAACGCACTGAGTGTATCCACAAAACCAATAAACGCCTCGCCTTTGGTGACAAAATCAGTTTCAGAATTGACTTCTAAAATAATGGCAGTTGTTTTGTCATCGCTGACCAAAATATTCACCAAACCCTCAGCTGCCACTCTGCCTGCTTTTTTGGCCGCTTTAGCCGCACCCGAGGCGCGCATCAAATCAATCGCCGCCTCTAAATCGCCATTGGTTTCAGTCAGCGCTTTTTTACAATCCATCATGCCCGAGCCCGTTCTTTCTCTCAGGGTTTTGACCAAACTTGCGGTAATTTTCATGTGCTCTCCTTTGGCTTTTCGGTAGTG
>CAZRUL010000028.1:0-1714 GCA_964603245.1 uncultured Piscirickettsiaceae bacterium | reverse complement strand
TTTTGACCAAACTTGCGGTAATTTTCATGTGCTCTCCTTTGGCTTTTCGGTAGTGGTAACCACTTTTGAGACGACTGCTTTTGGAGCAGCCACTTTTGGGGCGACTGCTTTTTTAGGTTGTGCGCTAGCAGCCTTGGCTTCTAACACCGTATTGGCAACTTCGCGCGCATACAAACTGATTGAGCGGATAGAATCGTCATTGCCTGGAATGGGATAATCAATCCCCTCTGGATTGTAATTTGTATCCACCACACCGATAATCGGCAGGCCCAGTTTTTTGGCTTCGCTGACCGCATTTTTTTCATAGCCAATATCAATGATAAATACCACGTCAGGAATGCCACCCAAATCTTTGATGCCACCCAAACTGCGCTCTAGTTTTTCCATTTCTCTGGTCATCATCAAGGCTTCTTTTTTGACAAACTGAGTAAAGTTTTCTTGCGCCAAAAACTCCAAATCTTTGAGTCGTTTGATGGAGGTTTTGATGGTTTTATAATTGGTCATCATCCCGCCCAACCAGCGATGATTCACATACGGCATCCCGCAACGAATCGCCTCAGATTTGATGATGTCGCCCGCGGCTTGTTTAGTGCCAACAAATAAAATTGAACCGCCATCTGCCGTGGTTTTGCTGACAAAATTCAGTGCGTCGTTAAATTTAGGCAGGGTCTTTTCTAAATTAATAATATGCACGCCGTTGCGCGCACCATAAATATACGGCGCCATTTTTGGGTGCCAATAACGCGACCGATGTCCAAAATGAACACCCGCCTCCAACATTTTTTTCATGGATACAATCGCCATGTTTTTCTCCTAGGTTAAAGGGGTTTTTCGCCCCACTTCCATAACTTCAATTAGCCGACTCTAAAAAGAGCACCTCAACTAACACGCCAAGTTATGTGATACATTAAAAAATTGACTGCTCAAAATTTGTCATCTCAAAAATCACAAATCCCAGCACTCAATCACTTTACTTACTTTCTCACTTTTTTTCTTTCTCATTTTTCGCAATTTCTCGCAATTTTTAACAAAATCACAAAAACCGCGCATTTTAGCACAATGCGTAAAACAAACCGAAATCTATGCTTTTGCCAATTCGGCGCGCATCAAATCAATGGTTTTTTTATAATCATCCGTGCTAAAAATCGCCGATCCCGCCACAAAAGTATCCGCACCCGCTAGCGCAATTTCTCGGATATTGTCAATCTTCACGCCGCCATCAATTTCCAAACGAATATCGCGCCCAGAATCCTCAATCATTTGACGCACCAAACGTGTTTTATTCAGCGTTTCAGGAATAAAAGACTGCCCGCCAAATCCTGGATTGACACTCATCAGCAACACCATATCCAATTTATCCAGCACGTGATCCAAATAATGCAGTGGCGTAGCGGGATTAAAAACCAGCCCTACTTGACAGCCCTGCTCTTTAATCAGCCCAATCGTGCGGTCAATATGCTCGCTCGCCTCGGGATGAAAAGTGATGAAAGACGCGCCCGCTTTGGCAAAATCAGGAATAATGCGATCCACAGGTTTGACCATCAAATGCACGTCAATCGGTGCAATAACGCCGTGGCTACGCAATGCATCACACACCAAAGGGCCGATGGTTAAATTCGGCACGTAATGATTGTCCATCACATCAAAATGGACAATATCGGCACCATCTCTGAGCACGTTATCCACCTCTTCGCCGAGTTTTGCAAAGTTAGCC
>CAZRUL010000027.1:10816-11886 GCA_964603245.1 uncultured Piscirickettsiaceae bacterium | reverse complement strand
ATTAAACGATATTTTGCCACGGTGGCGAGGGCTTGTTTTTGCGCAATATCTTGGATGGGTGCGCGTTGTTTGAGTGCGCTCGATAAAGCGATTAGGCTTTGTTTGGCGGTGTGAATTTGGCGCGCGAGTTGGTGATTTAGGCGTGCGCTAGCGTTGTCGAGACGTTGGGCGTAAAAATTGATTTGCTTGTTTGGGGCAATATTTTTGAGTGCAAATTGAGTGATTTGGTGTTGATATTGCGCCAGTGTTTGACGCATTAATTGTTGTGAGCGTTGCCCGAGTTGTTGAGTTCGAGCAAGCAATTCTAGGCGGTCAGGGGTTGCCATCATCGCGGCAGCAGACGGCGTGGGCGCGCGAATGTCGCTGACAAAATCGGCAATGGTAAAATCCGTTTCGTGTCCAATCGCGCTGATAATCGGCGTGGTTGCTGCAAAAATCGCTAGTGCTAATTGTGCCTCGTTAAACACCCACAAATCCTCCGTAGAGCCACCTCCGCGCGCAATAATAATCACGTCACAGCGACCCGATTGATCAGCAGATTTGAGTGCGGCAATGAGTTTTTTGAGTGCCCCATCGCCCTGCACAGGGGTGTCAAATAGCAAAATATCGGCAAACGGATAACGCTTGTTGAGCACTTTGATAATATCGCGAATGACCGCGCCATTGCTGCTAGAAACCACGCCGATGGTTTGAATATTTTTAGGCAATGGTTTTTTGTGCGTCGCGTCAAATAATCCCTCGGTGCTGAGTTTGTGTTTGAGTTGCTCAAACGCCAGTTGCAAATTGCCCACGCCCACAGGCTCAATGGTTTGCACAATCAGCTGAAAATCGCCACGCGCTTGATACAAAGTCGGGGTGGCGCGGAGCAAAACTGCCAGTCCATTTTCGGGTTGAAAGGCAACTTTGCGCTGATTCAGCCGAAATAACGCGCAACGAATTTGTCCAGTTGCGTCTTTGAGAGAAAAATACCAATGCCCCGAGGCGGGCAGTGATAGGTTGGAAATCTCGCCCTGTAGCCAACAAGTCGGAATGTGCGACTCAATGGCATCATTGCACAGCGATAAAAAATC
>CAZRUL010000027.1:7904-10716 GCA_964603245.1 uncultured Piscirickettsiaceae bacterium | reverse complement strand
AAATAAAATAGGATTAATGCGTTTTGAGCAGCACAAATACCGCACCCGTGCCGCCTTGATTGGGCGGGCAGGAATGAAATGCGAGCACGTCGGGATGTTGGGTTAAGTAGCGCACCACTTGGGATTTTAAAATGCTTTTGTGGTCTGGGCTGTTGTGTCCTTTGCCGTGAATAATGCGCAAATATTGTTCGTTTTGATGTTGATGAATGAAGGCTGACAGTGCTTCGCAGGTTTGGATTGTGGTGTAGCCGTGTAAATCCAGAGAAAATGCGCTAATATCGCCCCGTTTCATCGCTTTTAAGTGCTTTTTTGAGGGGCTATTTTTGGCATAATTGAGCACTTCATTGCCCGCAATATCCGCCTCTAACACATAACTATATGCGGTAAAAAGCGGTTGTTTGAGTGGCGATGAGATTGCTCCAAATTGTGAGTCTTTATCAAACGGGGCTTGGTTTTCAGCCGCATTTCTGAATATTTTTTTATCCGCTTCGCTAATCATTGCCACACAAATAAACCCTCAAAAAAGAGGGTTCAATATAAATTTAACAGCGTATTTTTCAGTCTTCACAATTGCTGAAAAAATCAGTGGAATATTAACTCAATATTTAACTCAGTGCTTTGATTTTAGTGCTGAGTCTGGATTTTTTTCTGGCAGCGGTGTTTTTGTGAATTAAGCCTTTATTCACCGCCTGATCAATAATTTTTTGCATCGGTGAAAAAGATGCCGTTGCCAGTGTTTTGTCTTGTGATTCTAGGGCGTAAGTGACTTTTTTGATGAAAGTGCGCATTCTGGCGCGCAATTGTGAATTGTGCTGATTGCGTTTAACGGCCTGTTTTGCGCGTTTTTTAGAGCTTGCTGAATTCGCCATAATTAAAAATTGGATAGAAATAAAGCGCGTAATTATAAAGTGTTGCCGACTCAAAGTCCATCTAAAAGTCAATTGAGTTTAGCGATTTAAGCAGGCGTTTTTTATAAAAAACCAATTGCCAAATCCGCCCGCCCTGTGATTTCCAGAGTGAAGCGGCGCGAATACCCGCTAATAATAACGCCCGAATATGGTCGGCAGTTGACTGATTGGAGAGGTAAATTTGCTTGCCAGAAATCATCACCGTTGGGCGCAAAACCCCCAGCGTGGATTTGTAGAGTTGGGCGAGGCGAGCAATGGAATTGGGGTGATTGATCGGAAAAAATTCGCAGGCTTTTTGCAGACCGATAATTTCATCGGATAATTGGTGCAGCAATTTTTTGTTTTTCATTAATTTTTTCTCCAGCGTGATCAAAGTAAATGCATACAAAACAATAGAATGCACGGATTTTGGACGATTGCCGAGTGCCACATTGAGCGTTTTGAGCCCAGTAGATAAGTCGGCGGGCGAGCTAAAAATCGCCTCAATATCCGTGCTATTAGTAATAATACTGTTGAGGCTGGCGGTGTTATTTGGCGTATCACAAGTGCCAGTATGCGCCAGTTGATGCACCAAAGCGGCACTTTGAACCAAACTTGCCAATGCCAAAAGTTGTTGCGAATTGCTCATAATAATTTACCCCGATGTTGAATAATTGCCCCGCCTAAACAGGTTGTATTTTGATAAAAAACCACCGATTGCCCAGGGGCGATTGCGCGCTGTGGATTTTCAAAAACCACCTCAAGTTGCTCGGTGTTGTGCGATAAATGAGAAATGGTGCTCTGGGAAATAGTGTTTTGAGAAATAGTGCAAAGTTGGGCGGTTTGACGATAGCGAATTTTGGCAAAACAAGTGAGCGGAAATGTGGGTTTGTCGCTGATCCAATGGACTTTTTCAGCACTCAAAACACGCTCATACAACAGTGGATGCTCGCCCTGAACCACCACCAGTTCATTCGTTTTTAGACGTTTATCCGCCACAAACCACGGCGCGCCCGACGTGCCAAATCCGCCGCCAATCCCCAGCCCTTTGCGCTGTCCGATGGTATAAAAAGCCAGCCCCTGATGTTGTTTGATAAATTGCCCATTTTGATCCACCATATTGCCGGGTTGTTTGGGCAGATAGGTTTGCAGAAAACTGGAAAAATCGCGTTTGCCAATAAAACAAATCCCCATCGATTCTTTTTTATCCGCGGTAATCAGATGATTTTCCTGCGCCAGTTTGCGCACCTGTGATTTGTGCAAATTGCCCAGCGGAAAAAGACTGTGTTGGAGTTGGGTTTGATTGAGCAAATACAAAAAATAACTTTGGTCTTTGTTTGAGTCAATGGCAGTGGTTAAGTAGGCGCGCTGGTTTTTGTGAATGATGCGCGCGTAATGCCCTGTGGCGATTTTGTCGGCGCCAAGTGTGTGCGCGTGTTCTAAAAATACTTTGAATTTGATTTTTTGATTGCACAAAACGTCGGGATTTGGCGTGCGTCCTTTTTTGTGTTCGGCGAGAAAATCGCTAAAAACCTCATCCCAATAATCACTGGAAAAATTGATTGTGTGCAGTTTGATGCCGAGCGTGTCAGCCACTTGTTGCGCATCGGACAAATCTTGTGCGCTGGCACAATGACCGTTTTTGTCGTCCTCTTCCCAGTTTTTCATAAACAGCGCCTCTACTGCAAAACCTTGATTGCGCAACAACAAAGCAGCCACCGAGGAATCCACGCCGCCCGAGAGTCCGACGATAATTTTTGGCTTCAACAGACTAAGTCCGTGGCGTTTTGTGAGGCGAGAGAGGGTGCGATTTTTGACTAAATTCGCTGACAATCATCGGGGCAATCAACATTTTGTAACGACTCAAATTAAAAAAACGCCCATTATACCTCAGCCTAGCGGGTGCTTGATTTGGGCGCATAATG
>CAZRUL010000027.1:0-7804 GCA_964603245.1 uncultured Piscirickettsiaceae bacterium | reverse complement strand
TATTTGCATTGGCTAATTTTTTCTTGCGTGGCAGTTTTTGGTATAATTTTTGGCATTTATTTTTGACATTTTATGTGCGCTTATTTTTCTTTGAAAATCCGACTAAATAGACATTCAATTATTTGGGCAATGGTGCTAAATACGCTCCTAATTGGGTCGGTTTTTGCACAAACTCAGCCAAAAATTCAGCCGTTAAATGTTGCCAAAAACCCGAGTCAATTGCTTATTTTGAGCGATGTTTGGATACGTTTTGCGCCTAAAAATGCACGTGTTTTGGCGGCTTTTATGCGCATTCGTAATCTTTCATCAAAAAATGCGCGGCTCATTTCTGCCAGTGTCAAAGGCTTTGAGCGCGTGGAATTTCACCAAACCCGACGCGCGCGCGGAATGATGACGATGCAACCCTTGGATTTTATCAATATTCCAGCGGGCAAAACGCTCACACTCAAACCAGGGCAGACGCATTTGATGTTAATCCGCCCCGAACGTGCGCTCAAAAAAGGCGCGGTGGTGCCGATTCGTTTGGTATTTGATGGGGGCGGGCGGGCATCAAACGTGCATATTTTGGTCAATGCTCGGGTGCGCGAATTGTGAGCGGAGAGGATTCAAAGCACGTGATTTTAGGGCGCATATTTTTTAAATAAACGGATTATTTTGATGAAACAAACGACAACTTACGGATTGATTTACGGTGTGATTTTGGCAGTTTTGGTGGCGGGTGCGGGGCTTTGGTTGAATCAGCCAGTGGATTATCACGCGTTGAAATCGCAATTGCGCGCCTCACACGTGCTTTACAATCCCGATAAACCATTGCCAGCGTTTAGTTTGCTGGATCAGCACGGCAAAAAATTTGACAATCAAAGTCTTAAAAATCAGTGGACTTTGTTGTTTTTTGCCTACACCCATTGTCCCGATGTGTGCCCAACGGCGTTGATGGATATGGTTAAACTTAAAAAAATTCTGACCCAACAAAACGCCAATATTGTGCCAAAAGTGGTGCTGATTACGTTTGATCCGTTGCGCGATACGCCCAAGGTTTTAAACACTTATTTGGCGCATTTTGATTCTGATTTTGTGGGTGTTTCAGGCGAGCAGGCGCAAATTGACAAACTCCTCAAACCCTTTGGCGCATATTATGAAAGGGTGATTTATGGCGCAGATAATCGGCCTATTATTTTGACTAAAAATCAGCCGATTACCGCGCAGATGTTGAAAGACGGGTATTTAATCAATCACACCGCTTGGATTTATTTGCTCAATCCTGAGGGCTTGCTGGTGGCTGGTTTTCCCACGCCACACAAAGCGGATTTGATGGCAAAAGACGTGCGGCTGCTGACTGAGTTAAATTAACACCCACTGAATTGTTAAAAATATATTTTTAGAAAAAAGACGTTAAGCTGTTTTTTTTTGCTGTTTTTTTTGCTGTGTTTTCTGAAGTGTATTTTTGTCGTTGTTTTGCTGAGTTTTTTGAAATGTTTGCGTTGTTGCTTGTTTTTGCTGAGTTTTTTTTGCTTGAAATGTTCGCGCGGGTTTTTTTTTGCGTTTTATTTTTTTTGCTTTCGCGCGATTTTGTTTGAATTATTTTTTAAATCAGACTATTTTTCAAGTGTGCCAATGAGTGAATTGCCCCGTCCAGCGGTGATTTTCACCTCAACTACTTTGCCGATAAGCCCCGCATCTCCCTGAAAATGTGTGTTGCGCATATTTTCGGTGCGTCCGTATAAAGACAAGGCGGGCGCATCAGCCGCTTGTTTGCGTGATTTTCCCTCAACTAACACCTTTTGCACGCTGCCGATCATCGCCTTTGAAATGGCATCAGTGTTGGTATTAATCGCAGTTTGCACGTCAGCCAGTCGTTGTTTTTTAGTCGCTAATTCGGTGTCATCTGGATAATCAGCCGCGGGCGTTCCAGGGCGTGGCGAGTAAATAAAACTGAAAGATTTATCAAATCCAATTTTATGAATGAGTGCCATCGTGGCTTGAAAATCCGCCTCGTCTTCGCCTGGAAATCCAATAATAAAATCAGAGGAGAGGGAAATATCAGGGCGAATGGCGCGCAGTTGTTTGATTTTTGAGGTGTATTCTAGGGCAGTGTGTCCGCGCTTCATCAGTCCTAAAATTTTATCCGAGCCGCTTTGAATCGGCAAATGCACGTGCGAGACTAATTCGGGCACCTCAGCGTAGGCTTGAATCAGCCGAGTGGAAAATTCTACGGGGTGCGAAGTGGTGTAGCGAATGCGCTGAATGCCGTTAATTTTTGCCACAATATTGATGAGCAACGCCAAATCTGCATCGGTGCCGTCGTCCATCAACCCCTGATACGCATTCACATTTTGCCCGAGTAAATTCACCTCAGCCACGCCTTGAGAAGCGAGCGTTTGCACCTCAGCAATCACGTCATTAAAAGGGCGCGAAACCTCTTCGCCGCGGGTGTAGGGCACGACGCAAAAGGTGCAATATTTGCTGCAACCCTCCATAATTGAGACAAACGCACACACGCCATCGGATTTTGGCGCGGGCAAATGGTCAAATTTTTCAATTTCTGGAAACGAAATATCAATCCGCACTTGCTTGTCGCGCAACACATTGCTGAGCATAGTCGGCAGGCGATGCAAGGTTTGTGGCCCAAAAATCAAATCCACAAATGGCGCGCGCTGGAGAATTAATTTTCCCTCTTGAGATGCCACACAGCCGCCGACGCCGATGATTAAATTTGGATTTTTGTCTTTGAGTTTTTTCCAGCGTCCGAGTTGATGAAATAATTTTTCCTGCGCTTTTTCGCGAATTGAGCAAGTGTTGAGCAACAAAACATCCGCTTCTAAAGCGTTGTCGGTGGATATCAAAGCGTGCGAATGTTTGAGCACATCGCGCATTTTGCCCGAGTCGTATTCGTTCATTTGACAGCCGAAGGTGCGAATAAATAATTTTTTAGGAGGGGTATTCACGATTTTTGTAGGTGTAGTGTTTGAGTTGGATAAGCGATTTCAGCGTGATTATCGTTAATAATGGTGGCAATTTCCAGTAATAATTTTTGTTTGATTTGTTGAAACTTGTCTTTTCCAAGACTCAGAGTAAAAGCCTCAACGTGAACATCCAGCGACGAGGCATTAAAATAATCAAAATACACGCGAATGGGCTGGGTTTTATCCAAATTTTCACAGGTTTTAAGCAGGGTTTGAATGCCCAAAATAATGGGGCTCAGGCGCGTAATGTCATCGTAGCGAATCCCGATAATTTCTTTCATCCGCCGATGCGTCATCCGCGAGGGCGTTTCAATCGGCAGCGTTGAAAATAGGGCATTCGGAATGTAAATCGGGTTTTTATTAAAGGTGCGAATTTGCGTCATTCGCCAGCCGATTTTTTCCACCGTGCCCTCAAATTTTCCCAAACGAATCCAGTCGCCCGTGGCAAACGGTTGGTCCATTTGAATCAGCAGTCCGCCAAAAATATTCGCAATCATATCTTTAGCCGCCAGCCCAATCACAATGCCGCCGATGCCCCCAAATGCCAGCACCGAAGCGATGGAAAAACCCAGATATTGCAAAGCACCCAGCAACATAAAAATCAGTAGAAAAATCTTCAGCAGACGCGAAAATAGCGCAATAGAATCTGGCGAAAATGTTTGACTTTGATCGACAAAATGCGCCTCAAAAGCCGAGACAGTGCGCATCAAACCCCAGCCAAAAATCAGCACCATCGGGATAAAACTGCTGTAATTAAGATCGTCTAAAATCGCAAAATGTGGTGCTAATTGTCCGATGGAGATGTCAATCCAGCCAAACCAAAGCAGGGTTTTGAGTGGCGGAATGAGGGCGGCAATCAGATAATCATCCAGTTTGGTTTTGGTTTTTTTCAGCGCAGCCGTGAGTTTTTTCAGGGCAAATTTGAGGGTGATATGCACGATGCACGCCAACCCGAATAACACGATGATGGTGGGATAGGCAAGGATATTTTGTAATAATTCGTGCATAATTTGCGTTGTTTAAATCGTGTTTGATTATGTTTGAAGGCGCGGATTTTGTTAAAAAAATATACTCAAAAATGTGCTCAAAAGTGCGATGAAAAATGTAATGTTTATTTGAGATATTTCAACGGATCTATCGGCTCTGAGAATTTTTTCATTTCAAAATAAAACGGAATTTTGCCCGTGGTAGCAATGCGCTGGCCTTTTTTGACTTTGTCGCCATCGCGCACTTTGATGGTGTGATTTTGAGTGTAGGAAGTGTAGAAACCGAAGGCGTGTTTGATGATAATCATTTTGCCGTGGCTTTTCATTTTGTCACCGCTATAAACCACCAGCCCAGCACGCACGGCACGCACGTTTTGACCAAATTTGGTGTTGAAAATCAGCCCGAGATTTTGCCGTTTTTTGGAAAATTTTTGGCTCACTTTTGCGTGCACTGGAAACACCCAACTGTGGGATTTTTGACCTGCCCACTGGGGTTTTCTCGAGATTTTTTTGGGTTGTTTGCTGGATTTTTTTGCAAGTGATTTGGGTTTTTTTGTGGGATTTTTGGCGGCATTTTGAACGGGTTTTTGCACATTTTCAGTGTGCCAACTTAAGGATTTATCCACCACCATTATTTTGGATTTTTGGGTAGAAAAGCATCCGCTGAGGGCGGTAGCTAGCATCAAAACCAGCGCGATTTTGGCTAAATATTGGTTAGTTTGCATACCAAAAACCCAGTGCCACAACCACAATCATCAAGTAGCCCAGTCGGTCAATGTATCGGCGCAACCAATTGTCGCACTGATCGCTGTAGCGTCTGAGCAAAAAAGCCAACAAGTAAAATCTAGCACCGCGCGCGATGATAGAAACGAGAATAAAAGGCAGCAAAGACATCAAAGAAATGCCCGATAAAATGGTGATGATTTTGTAAGGAATGGGGGTAAATGCTGCCACTGCCACCGCCCAAATTCCGTATTGCGCAAACCAATGTTCGGCGCTGAGCAGAGATTCGGGCGTGATGAGGTTGGCGGATTGCAAAAATCCCAGCAGCGTTTCGCCCAAAAAATAGCCCAATATGCCACCCAAAACCGAGGCGATTGTGGTAATCATCGCTAAGCGATAGGCGCGTTTTGGCGATTTGATAATCATCGGCATCAGCAAAATATCGGGCGGCGGATACGGCAAAATTGAGGATTCTAAAAAACTCACCATTGCCAAATAATACACCGCATAGCGTGCTTCGCTCCAGCGCAAAACGCGCAGGTAAAAATTGGAGAATAATTGCGTCATAAAGTGGTTTATTTAGCCAACATCGGAAAATCCAACGCTTGGCGAGATTCGTAATAAGTTCGCGCCACGCCTTGGCTCATCGTGCGCACTCTGGCAATAAATCGGGCGCGATCGGTGACACTGATGGCGTGGCGAGCATCCAATAAATTAAACAAATGCGAGGCGCGAATCACTTGCTCGTAAGCGGGATAGGGCAGGTTTTCGGTGATGAGTTTTGCGCTCATTTGTTCCGCACTATCAAATTGTTTGAACAGGGTTTGAACCTCGGCAATTTCAAAATTATATTTGGACTGCTCCACTTCGTTTTGATGAAACACGTCAAAATAACGCACATTTTCCGACCACACTAAATCAAACACGCTATCCACCCCCTGCAAATACATCGCCAAACGCTCCAATCCGTAAGTGAGTTCGCCAGAAACAGGTTTGCACGCCAATCCGCCGACTTGTTGAAAATAGGTAAATTGACTCACTTCCATCCCATTGAGCCAAACCTCCCAGCCCAAGCCCCACGCGCCTAAAGTGGGTGATTGCCAATTATCCTCAACAAATCGCACATCGTGCTGAGTGAGATCAATGCCAATCTCGGTCAGAGATTCTAAATACAAGGCTTGGATATTTTTCGGTGAGGGTTTGAGCAACACTTGAAACTGATAATAATGCTGCAATCGGTTTGGATTTTCGCCATAACGTCCATCGGTGGGACGGCGTGAGGGCTGAACATAAGCCACTTTCCAAGGCTCGGGGCCGATGGCGCGTAAAAACGTGGCAGGATGAAAAGTGCCCGCGCCCATTTCCATATCAAATGGCTGTAGCAGAGTGCATCCTTTTGAGGCCCAAAATAATTGTAATTTTAAGATGAGATTTTGAAAGGATGCGGTGGCATCTAAGTCACGTATTGACATAAAAATTGCACTTAAAAATAGCCAAAATTTTACCGTATCACGGAATTTATAAAATGCTAACTACTTAAGTTTTCTCTGGTTTAATATTTATAACTCTCAGGTTTGAACGGCCCGTTTTTTGGGATGTTAATATACGCCGCCTGTGCGTCCGTCATTTGCGTCATCACCCCCCCAAACCCGCCAACCATTCCCGCTGCCACTTCTTCATCCAATTTTTTCGGCAGCACTTTAACAAACAAACCCGCGCTTTTTGCACCCTCGGGCAATTGGGCAAATTTTTGATCGTATAAATAAATCTGCGCCAGTACTTGATTGGCAAATGAGCCGTCCATAATTCGGCTCGGATGTCCCGTGGCATTGCCCAAATTGACCAGCCGACCTTCGGATAATAAAATCAGATAATCGTTTTTTTCGATGTTTCTAAAAATCCGATGGACTTGTGGTTTTACCTCGTCCCAGTGCCAATTATCGCGCATAAATTGGGTGTCAATCTCATTGTAAAAATGCCCAATATTGCACACCACCGCGCCCGTTTTAAGGGTTTGCAACATTGCTTTGTCGCAGGCGTGAATATTGCCCGTGGCAGTCACAATTAAATCCGTGGTGCTCAGCAAGGTTTTGTTGATGGTGTCAATCGTGCCAGTGTTAATGCCGTCAAGATAGGGCGATACCACCTCAAATCCGTCCATACACGCCTGCATCGCGCAAATTGGATCAATCTCGCTGATTTTAACAATCATCCCTTCTTGACGCAGTGATTGCGCCGAGCCTTTGCCCACATCTCCGTAGCCGACGACCAATGCTTTTTTGCCCGACATCAACATATCAGTGCCGCGTTTAATGGCATCGTTGAGTGAATGCCGACAGCCGTATTTGTTGTCGTTTTTGGATTTTGTGACCGCGTCATTGACGTTGATAGCAGGCACTTTGAGCGCGCCGTTTTTGAGCATCAATAGCAGCCGATGCACGCCCGTGGTGGTTTCCTCAGAAATGCCGTGAATGTGGCGGAGCATTTGCGGGTATTTTTCGTGCAACATTTGGGTTAAATCACCGCCATCATCAAGCACCATATTGGCTGCCCACGGTTTGCCATTGTCCAAAATCGTTTGCTCAATGCACCACAAAAATTCTGCGTCGCTCTCGCCTTTCCAGGCAAATGTGGGAATGTTCGCTGCCACCATCGCTGCGGCTGCGTGATCTTGAGTGGAGAAAATATTGCAACTTGACCAGCGTAATTGCGCGCCTAAATCCACCAACGTTTCCATTAAAACCGCGGTTTGAATCGTCATATGAATACAGCCCAAAATATTCGCACCCGCCAATGGTTGCGTGGGTTTGTATTTTGCGCGGAGTGCCATCAGCGCGGGCATTTCCGCCTCCGCCAGTTGAATTTCTTTGCGTCCAAACTCAGCGAGTTCAAGATTGGCAATTTTAAAATCGTGTGTTTCAAGCGTGGTGTTGCGCATTTTTATCTCCTAAAAAAAGTGAAAAATGAGCGTCGTTTGAATGTCCGAGCCTGATGAAATTTTTGGGTAAATTCCAATGCAACACTCCTCGGGAAAAAACGGGGGGATTATACCAATCGCGGATTATTTTAGTAAATGAGCGCGATCGGTTTTTTCCCAACTAATGTCAGGTTCGGTGCGTCCAAAATGCCCGT
>CAZRUL010000026.1:5472-12368 GCA_964603245.1 uncultured Piscirickettsiaceae bacterium | reverse complement strand
GTGTAGGGCTGGCTGAGAATGAACGGAAGCACGGCAACATCAAAGCGATTGCCTGCATTATCCACCATCGAATAATGCCCTTGCATCGTGCCTGTGATGGTTTTAATCATCGCACCCGAGGAATACTCAAAACTCATCCCAGCGGGAATGTGCGGCTGCTGTCCGAGCACGCCTTTACCGATGACTTCTTCACTGCCGCCCTCATCATCGTTAATAAGCCAATAGCGCGACAGCAGTTGAATGCCGACATCGGAGCGATTGCTGATGGTGATGGTGTAGGCGAAGGCGTATTGATCGTATTCGGGATTGGATTGGTTGGCTAAATAATGGACTTTAGTGGTGATTTTAATGCTGTCTTTAAGGCTGTCGGTGTTCATAATCGTGGGTGAGGGTGATGAAGTCTGCAATGGATAGGGCCTCGGCGCGTTGAGTCAGATCAATGCGGGTTTGGGTTTGAGTGAGGTGTGATTTTAAACAATTTCGCAGGGTTTTTCGGCGTTGTGCAAAGCAAGCTTTAACGATTAAAGCGAAGGTGTTGAAATTATCCACCTTGGCGACGGGATGGGGCTTGAGATAAATGATGGCGGAATCTACTTTAGGCTGGGGAAAGAAAGCAGTCGCGGGCACTTCAAACACCATTTCCACCGCGAAGAAGGCTTGAATCATCACACTCAGCCTGCCGTAGATTTTATTCCCACAGTCGGCGGTGATGCGCGCCACTACTTCTTTTTGGAGCATAAAGGTCATATCTATAATATGCGTGCGCTGAGCGAGAAAGTGAAACAACAGCGGCGAGGAGATGTTGTAGGGGAGATTGCCGACAATCCGCAGTGGCGTGTTGAGTTGAGACAGGTCAAACTTGAGCGCGTCGCCTGAGTGAATGATGAGATGCGGGTGCTGGGTTTGAATGACGCGCAGTAGGGTGATGAGGTTTGTGTCAATCTCAATCACGTTAAGCTGGTCGGTTTTGGCAAGCAGTGGCAGGGTGAGTGCGCCTTGTCCTGCGCCGATTTCCAGTAGATTGTCTTTGGGTTTGGGCGCGATGGTTTTGATAATGCGGGCGATGATTTGATCATCAATCAGGAAATTTTGCCCGAAGCGTTTGCGTGGTTTGTGTTTGAATGTCTTATAGGTCACGAATTATGCGGAGCGGGTGAGGCGATCAGTGCGGAGCAGGGTTTGAGTGCAGGCGAGGGCGTAATCAAAACTGCCGAGCGAGATGTTGCCCGTGCCTGCTAAATGAAGTGCGGTGCCGTGATCCACCGAGGTGCGAATAAAAGGCAGCCCGAGGGTGATATTCACCGCTTGTTTAAAGCCAATCGTTTTGAGCACGGGCAGTCCTTGATCGTGATACATTGCCAGCACGCAATCTATGCCTTTGAGTGCGTCTGGGGTAAAGGCGGTGTCGGCAGGGATGGCGCCGATGAGGTGGTAGTTTTGTTGGTTGAGGCGTTTGATGAGTGGGTTAATGATGGTGATTTCCTCGTCTCCGAGATAACCGTCCTCGCCCGCGTGGGGGTTGAGTCCGCATACCGAGATGGTGGGGCGTTTGATGTTTTGGCTGAGTAGGAATTGTTGCAGAATGGCGAGGGTTTGTTGCAACGAGTCGGCGCTGATGTGTTGTGGCACGGCGGACAGCGGCAGGTGCGTGGTGGCAAGGGCGACTCTGAGTCCTTTGGTGGCGAGCATCATCACGGTTTTTGGGGTGTTTGAGAGGGCAGCCAAATATTCGGTGTGTCCGCTGAACGGAATGCCTGCCTGATTGATGATGCCTTTATGGATTGGGCCTGTTAAGAGTGCGCTACAGTGGGATTTGAGGCAATGCTCGGTGGCGATGTTGAGCGTTTCCAACACAAACGGCGCGTTGTCGGGATTTAACACGCCGTGCTGGGTTTTAACGCGGGCTTTAATCGGAAATACATTTAACTCGGTGCGTTTTAAAATGCCTTCGGATTGCACAATCTTGAGCGGCAAGCCGAGGACTTTGGCGCGTTGGAGGAGCATATCGGGATCGCTAAAGACTAATAAATCGGCGCGCGCCTCACGCGTCTCACGTTGGGCGTTAATAATCGCCAAATCAGGCCCGATGCCCGCGGGCTCTCCTGGCGTGTAAGCAATTTGCATAATTTTGGGGAATGGCTAAATTTAAACGATCAAAAAGAATAAGCGAACGAGTGTTGTAATTGAGCGTGTGGCTTGGAATGTGGTTGAGCGTGGATTTAAAATCTCGACTAAATTAGTGCGCGGGGTGCATTTTAATATTATAAAATCTCGCGTTGCAAGTTTATTCTTCAAAATAAACCCCACTATTATTGAGCTGACTATGAATATATTCGCCACCGCCTTTATCGCCTCTACCTTATCGGTATTTTCTATGCACGCTTATGCGGAGCGCGCCACTCATCCTAATTTGCGCAGTTTTGACGCACCTTATCAGCTCGGAACGGTGACGGGATTATCATTAAGTAAGCGATTTTTGCTCGGCGGCTCGGTGATTTCGGCGGCACAAGTGAATTTATCGGCGCAAATGTCGGGCGATGTGCTGCGCGTGATGGGTCGAGAGGGCGATAAATTTCGCAAAGGCGAGTATTTAGTGGTGCTGGAGCGTGGTGCGATTCAAGCGCAGAAAAATTCGGTGTATGCGGAGATTGCCTCAGCCAATGAAGCGCTGAGAAATGCGGGCGTGCAATATTCAAAATCCATCGTGTCGCCGAATTCTGGCGGGTTTGGTGGGATTCCAAATATGTTTTCAATGTTCACCGACCCGATGCTTAAAATCAGCGGACAGGGCAATCCCGATTTTGATAAATTTGCCCACAGAACCTCGCGCTACACGGCTTATCAACAATCCAAAAATCGTTTAAAACAAGCGCAATCCAAACTCAGACAGATTGAAGAACGCCTCAAAGACAGCCGCATTGTTGCACCATTTGATGGGGTGATTGTGGCTAAGTTTGTGAATCAGGGCGATATTGTTCAGCAGGGGCAAACGCTGATCAAATTCTCTGACGTGAACAAATTACAGGTGGAAGTGAATGTGCCTTCGCGCCTGATTAAGAGTTTGAAACTGAATAAAAGATATCGGGTGAAGTTGGACATTGCAAATGTGGTGGTGAATGCGGTGTTGTCGCAAATTTATCCCGTGGCAAACGACAATCGGCACAGTGTGAAAGTGAAGTTTGATTTGCCTGATAACACTAAAACGATTCCTGGCGGATATGCTGAGATTGAGATATTTGAAACGGATTCAAAGGTGCTCACGCCTGTGGTGCTTAATTCTGCGATTATGTGGCGCTCAAGTTTGCCGAGCGTGTTTGTGGTCAATCCACGGACGAAAAAGACGGAGTTGCGGTTTATTCGGCTCGGCGAGAAAGAAGTCAACAATCAGCGCAGTGTGTTGTCGGGGTTGAGCATTGGCGATAAAGTGGTGACCAATCCAAATGTGTTGATGGTTTCAGGTATGGATATTTAAATGTCAAATCAAAACAACGCAAATTCCGCTAAATCCGACAAGACTGATGAAGCTTATCAAAACTATGATTTAGGGATTGCGGGCAAACTAACCAAGGCGTTTATTACTTCGCCGCTCTCGATTATTCTATTTTTTGCGATGCTGGGCGCGGGCATTATTGGCTTGATTGCCACGCCGAGACAGGAAGATCCGCAAATCTCTGTGCCTTTAATTGATCTGTTTGTGGAATATCCAGGGGCATCTTCTGAGGAAGTGTCCAGTATTATTATTAAGCCGCTAGAAGGTTTGATGAGCAATATTACTGGCGTGAAACACGTCTATTCGGTCAGCGACAAAGGGCGCGGTATCGTGACCGTTGAATTTGATGTGGGTCAGAAAATGAACGATTCCATCATCAAAGTGCGCAGCAAAATGCTGGCAAATCTGGATTTTATACCGCCAGGTGCGAGCAAGCCGCTGATCAAGCCTAAAGAAATTGACGATGTGCCGATTATCAATTTAACCCTTTGGTCTAAAACCTTGGATGACGGGCAATTACGCTCGCTGGGGATTGAGGTGTTGCACGAGTTGAAAAAAGTGAAAAACACCAATAACGGCTTTATTGTGGGCGGGCGTTTGGAGATTTTTCATATTGACGTATATCCTGGGCGTTTAGCGGGTTATGGCGTGTCAATGCAAACCATTGCCGACAAAGTCAAATCAGCCAATGTGCGCGAGCATACGGGCGATATTGAGCTGGAAGGCTACAAAATGGAGGTTTATGCGGGTGATTTCTTTGCCAAAGTTGAGGACATAGAAAACTTAGTGGTGGCAGTTAAAGACGGAAAACCTGTGTATATGCGCGATGTGGCGAACATTTATTATGCGCCAGAAGAAGCGAATCGTATGGTGAGTCATTACACGGGTGCGGGCAGCAAAAGCAAGCACAAAGCCACAGCAGAGCAAGCGGTGACGATTGCCATTGCGAAAAAATACGGCACTAATGGGGTGACGGTTGCCAATGATATTTTGGATCGGATTAATGAATTAAAAGGGCGTTTGATTGCTGATGATGTGCACGTCAGCGTGACCAGAAATTATGGTAAATCTGCCGAGGATAAGGTTAATTCACTGATCAAAAAACTCTTTATTGCAACGGGTGCGGTGACGCTTTTGGTGTGGTTTGCGCTCGGTATTCGTCCAGCGATTGTGGTGACTTTGGTGATTCCTGTGGTGTTGTTGATGACCATCTTTTCCGCTTGGATTTTGGGTATGACCATCGACAGAGTGAGTTTGTTTGCGCTGATTTTCTCCATCGGAATTTTGGTGGATGATGCGATTGTCGTCACGGAAAATATTTATCGGCGCTGGCTGATTGACGAAAAAATCACGATTGGCACGGCGATTGATGCGGTGCGCGAAGTGGGCAATCCAACAATTTTGGCGACCTTTACAGTAGTGGCAGCACTGGTGCCGATGGCGGCGGTGAGCGGAATGATGGGCCCGTATATGGCGCCGATTCCAGTGTTGGGCTCGGTGGCAATGATGTTTTCGCTGTTTGCGGCATTTGTGTTTGTGCCGTATTTTATTATGAAATTTGTGCCGCCGTTGAAAGTGCTCCACAAAATGCACGAGAAAGAGGCGCGCGAAATTAAACAAATGCACGCGTTTTTTCGCAGCACTATTTCTAAATTGTTCAATAACAAAATTTACGGGTATGGATTTTTAATCGGACTCGTGGTGGCGTTTTTTGTGTCAATGTCAATGTTTTATACCACTGCTGTGCCCGTGAAAATGTTACCGCTGGATAATAAATCTGAGTTCAGTATTGTGCTGGATATGCCTGATGGCACGGCGTTGAGCAACACCGCTTCAACCTTGCATCAAATGGCTCAAGTATTGCGCACTATTCCAGAAGTTGTGAACATTCAATCGTATGCAGGCACCGCCAAACCATTTGATTTTAATGGATTGGTTCGGCATTATTATTTAAGACAATCCTCGTCTGAGGGTGAGTTGCAAATGCAATTAACTGCCAAATCTGAGCGCGATCGCTCCAGCCACGAAATTGCGTTAGAGGCGCGGGAATTAGTGCAACAAATTGCCACCGATGCGGGGGCGAAATACGCTGTGGTTGAAATGCCCCCAGGGCCGCCAGTTCTGCGTCCTGTGGTGGCTGAGGTGTATGGGCCTGATAAAGCCACGCGACAGAAATTGGCAAATGACTTGACGACTTTATTTAAAGAATCGGGCGCGATGGTTGATATTGACAATTTAATGCGCGACAAACATCCGATTATTGATTTTCAAGTGGATACCGAAAAAGCCTCGCGGTTTGGCGTGAGTGTGCGAGCGATTGAGCAAACATTGTCTATGGCAATGAGCAGTTTTAATGTCACCACAATTCGCCTGAAAAATGCTTTGGAGCCTTCTCGCGTGTGCTTGCAAGTGCCGTTGGCTAAACGCTCGCAACTGTCTTATTTGGCGCAATTGCCCGTGCCTTCAAGTCATGGCGGGATGATTGCCATTTCTGAGCTTGGATCATTTGTTTACAAACAACAGGACGATTTAATTTTCCGCAAGGATTTGGTGGACATTGAATATGTGTTGGGCGAGCCGATTGGACGCTTGAGCGCGCCGATTTATGCGATGTTTGCCGTGGATGATTTGTTGCTCAGATATCAAACCATTGACGGCAAGCAATTGCAGGGCGAATATATGGGGCGTCCCGATAGCATTACCGCGCCAGGTTTTGAATGGACGGGCGAATGGACGGTGACTTACGAAACCTTTAGAGATATGGGGATTGCGTTTGGAATGGCGCTGGTGGTGATTTATATGTTGGTGGTGTGGCAGTTTGGTAATTTTATTATTCCTGCGGTTATTATGGCGCCGATTCCGTTAACTTTGCTCGGTATTGTGCCAGGGCATTGGCTGATGGGCGCAGAATTTACCGCAACTTCAATGATTGGCTGGATTGCTTTGGCGGGTATTATCGTGCGAAATTCTATTTTGCTGATTGATTTTATGGTGCAAGAATACGCCAAAGGTGTGCCGTTTTTTGATGCGGTGATTAATTCTTGTAGTTCGCGCACTCGGCCGATTTTGATTACTGCGTTTGCTTTGGTTGGCGGCTCTAGCGTGATTTTGTCGGATCCTATTTTTCAGGGAATGGCGATTTCGTTGTTATTTGGCGTGTTGGTTTCAACGCTATTAACCTTGATTGTGATTCCTTTGGGTGCACTTTCAGCAGGTGAATCGGCTTGTCGACATATTGCGGTTTCAATGGGTTTGTTGCCAGAGGATGCCAATGCTGATGCGAAATATAACGTGGATAAACCTGAAAAATCTAGTAAAGTCGCTAAATATGCAAAAAAACAAATGCAAACAATATTAGACAAAAAGGATCGGTTTAAAAAAGACAAGCCCGAGACGGAAAAATCTG
>CAZRUL010000026.1:0-5372 GCA_964603245.1 uncultured Piscirickettsiaceae bacterium | reverse complement strand
TGACAAATCTGCAAAAACTCCCACCGATAGAATTGACACAAAACTATTGCTCAAAGAAGAAGACAAAAGCGATTTATGAGAATGCGTCTGGGGGTGGTTGTTTTTGCTTGGGTTTGGGCGAGTTTGGCGTTTGCACAGTTGCCCGATAAATGGTCGTCTGAGGCGATACAATCGGGCAATGCTCAATTTTTGGATGTGAGTCGGCAGATGAAAAGCCCGTTTTTATCAGACATTACGATGGCGAATGAAAACAAAAAAATCCCATTCATTTCCGCATTCACTGCTGCATTTACACCCCCGCAAAAATCGCCTAAAACTCGGCGCAATTATTCGTCTTATTTGCAAAAAATGAGGGCGTATTATCAGTTCAATCCGCCATTTGAGCGGGTGCGCTACGTGCCAGTGTATATTCCCGTGGCGGTTTATTATCCAGTGCCTTATTACGCGACTGTAAATGTCAATCGGTTTTTTGTGAATAAACTCACAATGTCTCAATAAATAGGGCGATTTTTGAACGACTGTCGCGGTATTTTTATCGCTTTGAGTGTTTAATTTGTAAATATTAGCGAAACAAAAAATCAAATAAAATATAGGTATAATCCGCCACGCTTGCAACTAATCTGTTGTAACTTTCTAACTTCTTACTACAAATGCTCTTTTTGAGTTACCCATTATGAATGATAAAATTAAAGTGATTACTGACGCTTCATTTGAGGCAGATGTGATTCGTTCCCCGCGCGTAGTTTTGGTGGATTTTTGGGCTGAGTGGTGCGCACCTTGCACCGCACTTGCGCCAACACTTGACGCCATTGCGCTCGAATATGAGGGCAAAATTTCCGTTGCAAAACTCAATATTGACGACAACACTCAAGCGCCGCTCACTTACGGTGTTCGTGGCATTCCTACCCTATTATTGTTTAAAGATGGCGTGGTTCAGGCAACCAAAATGGGTGCACTTTCCAAAGCAGAATTAGGCGCTTTTATAGAAGAAAATATTTAGCATTTTCTGGACTCTCTCAAACAATTCTCAAACAATCTGCTGAGTGAATTGTTGATCCCACAAACTTATGAAATTATCAGAATTAAAACACTACACCCCAAAGAAATTATTAGAATTAGCCCAATCTTTGGGCATAGAAGGCGTATCACGCGCCAAAAAACAAGCCATTATTTTTGCCATTCTTAAAGTAAAAGCCAAAAATAACGAAGAAGTATTGGGCGATGGCGTGCTGGATGTATTGCAGGAGGGCTATGGTTTTTTACGCTCAACTGACGGCTCCTATGTTTCTGGTGCGGACGATATTTATGTTTCGCCAAATTTAGTCAGACGGCTTAATTTATTGTCTGGAGATTTGGTTTTGGGCAAGATTCGCGCGCCTAAAAAAGGCGAGAAATATTTTGCTTTGTCGCAAATCTCCGAGGTCAATGGCGAGCACACCAGCAAGGTTAAAAACCGCATTCCATTTACTTCGCTGACGCCGTTGCATCCGAATGAGCGTTTAACGTTAGAGTTGGGAAATGGCGGCACAGAAGACATTACCGCCAGAATTATTGACTTAATCGCGCCGTGTGGCAAGGGACAAAGGGGCTTGCTGGTTGCCCCGCCTAAAGCAGGCAAAACTATGATTATGCAAAATATCGCTTCCTCAATTTCGCTCAATCACCCCGAGTGCGAATTGGTGGTGTTGTTGATTGACGAGCGCCCAGAGGAGGTGACCGAAATGGAGCGCAGTGTGCGCGGCGAGGTAGTAGCATCTACGTTTGACGAATCCGCCAAGCGTCATATTCAGGTGGCAGAAATCGTCATCAATAAAGCCAAAAGACGCGCGGAGCAGGGCAAAGATGTGGTGATTTTGCTGGATTCTATTACCCGTTTGGCGCGCGCTTACAATACCGTAGTGCCGTCCTCTGGCAAAGTATTGACGGGTGGCGTGGATGCAAATGCGTTGCAACGCCCCAAGCGATTTTTTGGTGCGGCGAGAAATATTGAAAATGGCGGCAGTATCACCATTATTGCCACCGCATTGATTGATACTGGCTCTAAAATGGACGAGGTGATTTATCAAGAATTTAAAGGCACGGGCAATATGGAGTTGCATCTGGATCGGCGCTTGAGCGAGAAACGCGTGTTTCCAGCGATTGATATCAATGCCTCTGGCACGCGCCGTGAAGAGCTGATTACTGGTAAAGTGGAGTTGCAAAAAATGTGGATTTTGCGCAAAATTTTGCATTCTATGGGCACCATTGAGGCAACGGAATTTTTAATTGATCGGCTCAAAATGACCAAAACTAATGAAGAATTTTTTGCTTTAATGTCACAAAAAAAATAATTTAATTCTAATGATTAACCCACTTAAAGAATGAAATTACGCGCTGTCTTTAAGTTACAAAATACGCTGCTTGCACATTATTTGAGTCGCAATGTGCTGGTGTTATTTTTGGCGATATTTGTGGTGCTGAGTTTGGTTGTGTTTGGCAATCAGTTGGTTTTGGTGCTCAAAGCCAGCCTTCAGCAGGGCGGTTTGTTGGACGATTTATTGCCGTTAATCGGGCTCAAAGTGTTGCGAGATGTGCCACTTATTCTGTCGTTGTCGCTATTTTTGGCGCTGATTCTGTCGATTGTTTATTTGTATAAAAATTCCGAGGCGGTGGTGATGAATTCACTCGGTTTGGGCGATAAACATTTTATTATATTTGTTCAGCCGATGGTGGTTGTGGTGTGTTTGGTGATTTTATTTTTAACCACTTCCACCATTCCTTGGTCAAAAAATCAGCGCAATATCATTATTGAGCGCAATCAAAATGCCTCCGAAGTTTCGTTAATTAAGGCAGGAAAATTTCAAGAATTTAGGCAAGGAAATATTGTTTTCTATGCTTCAAAAGTCAACGCATTACAAGAAATGGAAGATATTTTTATTTATGTTTTGTCAGACAAAGGCACCATTATTACGCTGGCAAAACGCGCCAAAACACACACAGATCCTTTAACGGGCAGCGTGTATTTGCGCCTCAAAGAGGGTTCGCGTTATCACGGTTTTTTGACCTCAGAAAATAACCAAATTCTGAGTTTTGACAAATACGATCTACAAATTTCAGACAGTGAAACGCATCAAACCGTGCAGCACGATATTAAGGTTGAGGGCAAAAGCACCTGGGATTTATTGGGTTCGGATGATTTACAAGAGCGCGCAGAATTTCAATGGAGAATTGCTCAACCTTTGAGCACATTTATCCTGTCAATTTTAGGCATATTGCTCGGCAAAACCTCACCCAGACACGGTAGAAATTTGGGCGTATTGGCGGGTATCATCATTTTTGTGGCGTATAACAATGTGCTTTTAATCGCCAAATCTAGCATTGAACAAGGGCATTTAAATCCCACTGTGGGGCTGTGGTGGGTGCATTCTTTGATGCTGCTGATGATTGCGATTTACTATGCGCAAACTCACGGAAAATTGCATTTTTATCGCCGAAAAATGATGCGCCATTTCTTCAAAGGAAACTAATAATGCCAAATAATTTTATCAACACATTGGAAGTTTTTAACAATCCAAATCCTGAGCGCGATTTTATTATTCAAATCGACATTCCAGAATTTACCTGTGTTTGTCCCAAAACGGGGCAGCCAGATTTTGCCACGCTACATTTGGAATATATTGCGAATTTGTCGTGTGTTGAGCTCAAATCTTTAAAATTATATATGGGATTATTTCGCGACCGAGGGGCATTTCACGAGGCGGTGACGAATCAAATTTTGGATGATTTGGTGGGCATTACCGAGCCGAGATTTATGCGTTTGAAGGCGATTTTTAATGTGCGTGGCGGAATTTATACCACCGTCATTGCCCAACATCAGAACTCAAACTGGACGCCAAAACCCCAGATTGATTTAACCTAATTTAGCTAATTTCCAACCCATCATTTTGCCGATGAAACCAACCCATCAAAATATTCAATTTGATCATAAATTGCTCGATAAAGATGCTTTAAAAGTAATTGAAATTCTTCACAAAGCAGAATTTGAGGTGTATTTAGTCGGCGGTTGCGTGCGCGATTTGTTGCTGGGATTAGCACCCAAAGATTTTGACATTGCCACCAGCGCGAAACCCGAGCAGGCGCACAAATTATTTCGCCGTTCGCGGTTAATTGGCAGGCGTTTTCGTTTGTTACACGTGTTATTTTCTGCGCGTAAATTTATTGAAGTCGCTACATTTAGATCGGGGCAGGCGCAAGTTGCCCAAACTGGGGTGATTGTGCGCGATAATTGCTACGGCACGATGGCAACCGATGTGGTGCGTCGCGATTTTAAGGTGAATGCCTTGTATTACGACGTGTATCAGCACAAAATTATTGATTATGTTGGCGGTTTGCAAGACATTGAGGCGCGCCAAATTTGTATGATTGGCGACTCAAAGTTGCGTTTTGAGCAAGATCCTGTGCGAATGATTCGCGCGATTCGTTTTCAGGTCAAGTTGAATGCGACGCTGAGCGCGGAAGTTGAGCGTGCAATTTATGCGCAATCCGCACTTTTAAGCCACATATCGCCCGCGCGTTTGTATGAAGAATGCCTCAAATTGTTTCATCAGGAAAACGCATTTGAGGTATATGAAGAATTGGAAAAATACGGATTATTGCCCCATTTATTTAGACAAACCAGCAAAACCGATTTTGTCAAAGATGCGTTGCTTAACACGGCTATGCGCATTAAAAACCATCAAAGCGTAACTCCTGTTTTTATTTTTGCGGTGTTTTTGTGGCAGGCGTTAAGCGTCCAATTTGCGCACAATTTGGCTTGCAAAAAACCCGCTTATTTGGCAATGACAACCGCCTCAAATACGGTGATTTCAGCCCAAATTAAACAAGTCGCTTTGCCAAAATGGCTGACTTTTCGCATCAAAGAGATTTGGTTAATGCAGTTAAAATTAGAACAATGCCACAGTAAAAAAGCGCGTCATTTGTTAACTCATCCTGGCTTTAGAATTGCGTATGATTTTTTGGTTTTGCGCGCGCAAAGCATCAATCCAGAATTAACCCAAGCCGCTGATTTTTGGACAAAAATTCAACAAAGTCAGCCTCAAAACGGGCAATAATTAGGAGTCGTTATGGCGAAGAAATTTAATTTTAATCAAGGCTTGAAAGATCTTGAAAGTGTGGTGCAAACGATGGAATCTGGCGATTTGAGTTTAGAAGAATCCCTCAAATATTTTGAGCGCGGGGTAAAACTCACCAAGCAATGCCAGATTGCACTCAACGAAGCGGAGCAAAAAATCTCCGTATTGACTGCCGAGGACGATTTTCAAAGCGAAAAACCACTTGCAGATAATTGATTAAATAATTACAATTATATGAATTTTCAGCACTATGTCCATCGC
>CAZRUL010000025.1:0-12606 GCA_964603245.1 uncultured Piscirickettsiaceae bacterium | reverse complement strand
GAGGCATTGATTATTGATGTGGTGATTGCGCTGAGTATTATTCCGCTGTTGATTTTTGTGTTTAAACCTGCGTATGTGTTTAAACAAAAATAATGTTGGCGCTGCGTTGAAAAATAATCAAAAACCCTCAAAAAACAATTTAAAAAACAATTCAAAAGCCAATCAAGTGCGGGGAAGGTTAAAGGTATAATTTTTTGCATTTCCATCTTGTTGTGATTTTGTCTGTGATTTTGATGATGATTGTATGGCGTTAATTGTTCAAAAATATGGTGGCACGTCGATCGGCTCAATTGAGCGAATTCAGGCGGTGGCGCAAAAAATCAAGGCATTTAAAGACCGCGGCAATGATTTAGTGGTGAGTGTGTCGGCGATGCAAGGCGAGACCAATCGGATGAGCAAATTGGCGCATCAAATCCAAACCACGCCATCGCCCCGAGAAATGGATGTGCTGCTCACGACAGGCGAGCAAACAACGATTGCGCTGCTCAGTATGGCGTTGCAACAATTAGGCTGTGATGCGATTTCTTATACGGGATCGCAGGTGCGCATTCTGACCGATTCGGCGTATGGCAAAGCGCGCATCAAATCCATTGACGATCACCGTATTTATCAAAGTTTGAACGCGGGTAAAGTGGTGGTGGTGGCGGGTTTTCAGGGCATCGACGAGCAGGGGCATATTACGACGCTAGGGCGCGGAGGCTCGGACACAACTGCGGTCGCACTTGCTGCCGCACTCAAAGCAGACGAATGTCAGATTTATACCGATGTGGATGGCGTTTATACGACCGACCCGCGAATTGAGCCGAATGCGCGCAAAATGTCTGTGATAAGTTATGAGGAAATGTTGGAGATGGCATCGCTGGGCGCAAAAGTCCTGCAAATTCGCGCCGTTGAGTTTGCCTCTAAATACAAAGTTGCGTTGCGCATATTGTCGTCTATGATTGAAAATCCAGTCGGCACGTTAATCACCAGTGAGGAAAAAATTATGGAACAAGCGGTTATTTCAGGCATTGCGCATAATTCAGATGAAGCAAAATTAAGTTTAATCGGCGTGCCAGATAAGCCAGGAATTGCGTTTAAAATCCTCAAGCCGATCAGCGAAGCAAATATTGAAGTGGATATGATTGTTCAAAGTGTGTCGGCGCACGAGGGTTTGACGAATTTTGCCTTTACCGTGCATCGTGATGATTTTGTTAAAACCAATGCGATTTTGAATGAGGTTTGCAAATCGCTGGGCGCAAAGCGTGTGCAAAATGATAATAAAGTGGTGAAAGTGTCGCTGGTCGGTATTGGAATGCGCTCACACGCTGGGATTGCCACGCAAATGTTTGAGGTGTTGCACAACGAGGGGATTAACATTCAAATGATTTCCACCAGTGCGATTAAAATCTCAGTGGTGATTGATGAAAAATATTTGGAACTAGCGGTGCGTGCGTTGCACACAACTTTTGGTTTAGACAAAGCGCAATAAACAAGAAATTGGACAAAATAAACAAAGCATAAACAAGGAATAGAATGCAGGGATTTGATGACAGAGATGGGTTGATTTGGTTTGATGGCGAATGGGTGGAATGGCGCGAGGCAAAAATCCACGTTCTCACCCACAGTTTGCATTATGGAATGGGCGTTTTTGAAGGCGTTCGGGCGTATAAAACCGCGCAAGGTGCGGCGATTTTTCGGCTGGAAGAACATACCGACAGACTGTTTAATTCTGCCAAAATTATGAATATGGACATTGGTTTTTCCAAAGCCGAGATTGCCCAAGCACAAAAAGACGCGGTGCTTAAAAATCATTTGGACAGCGCCTACATTCGTCCGATTTGTTTTTATGGCTCCGAGGGAATGGGATTGCGCGCCGATGGCTTGAAAGTGCACACCGCGATTGCTGCTTGGAAATGGGGGGCGTATTTGGGCGAGGAAAATATGCGCCACGGCATTCGGATTAAAACCTCAAGTTTCACCCGCCACCACGTCAATATTGCGATGACCAAAGCCAAAGCCACGGGCAATTATATTAACTCAATGATGGCATTGCAAAACGCATTGATAGACGGCTACGACGAAGCGTTGATGCTGGATGTGGATGGATTTGTGGCAGAGGGCAGTGGCGAGAATATTTTTATGGTGCGCGATGGGATTATTTATACGCCTGATTTAACCTCAGCTTTGGCGGGCATTACGCGCGATACGATTTTTAAATTGGCGCTGGATTTAGGTTTTCAGGTGATTGAAAAACGCATTACCCGCGATGAAGTTTATTGTGCCGATGAAGTCTTTTTTACGGGTACGGCTGCCGAGGTGACACCCGTGCGAGAATTAGACAATCGGACAATTGGGCAGGGCGGGCGCGGGCCGATTACCGAGCAATTACAAACGCTGTATTTTGATTGTGTGCACGGCAAAAATGCGCGTTATCAGTCGTGGCTTGAAAAGGGAATGTGCTAATGGGACGACCAAATTACAAACAAAAATACGTGAGTTTTAGCATCATCAAACCTGAAGAATTGCCGTTTCATTGTCCGCCTAAAACCTCATCAAACTGGAATATGCACCCCAAAGTTTTTTTGTCATTTGACGCACACGGCAAAACGAATTGTCCGTATTGTGGTGCGAGTTATGAGTTGGCTCAATGAACAAAACGCATTAAAATATGAATGATGAGCAAATATACCGCAAACATTATTTTAGTGGGTCCGATGGGGGTTGGAAAAACCTCGGTGGGTCGCGCTTTGGCGCAAACTTTGGTGCTGGATTTTGTGGATTCTGATGCCCAAATTGTGGCGCGCACTGGCGTGAGTATTGAGCATATTTTTGATGTGGAAGGCGAGGCGGGTTTTCGCTTGCGTGAAACGGAAACACTGGAGGTTTTGTGTCAAAAATCCCACTGCGTGATTGCCACGGGTGGTGGGTGCGTGACCCAAACCAAAAACAGAGTATTGTTGCAACGCCACGGATTTGTGGTGTATTTGTTTTCAACGATTGCGCAATTGCTCCAACGCACCGCTAATTCTAACGCCCGACCTTTGCTCAATAAAACCCACGATAGAGAACAATTTTTTCGCCAGTTGCTGGACATCCGCCAGCCGCTTTATCAATCCATTGCTGATGTGGAAATTGACACCACTCACAAAAAACTTCATACTATTGTCAATGAAATAACCCAAATATTACCTAATGTCTACCATCCTTAAAACAACATTTTTTGTATTGTCCGTGTTGAGTATTGAAGCATCTGCTGCCCTCACTCAAAGCGATTTTGTGGAACGTCTGGAAAAAACCCACTCGTTTTTTATTCAGCAGCGAATGAGCAGCGAAATTGTCCAACTTGATCGCAAATCCACTGACGCAATTTCCGATTGGAATTTATTCGCATCGACGGGTTTTTCTAGCACAGAAGACAGGCTTTTCGATGACGCAGACACAACTAATGGCTCGGTCAATCTGTCAGCGAGCAAAACATTGGTGAATTTGGGCAGTAGTTTTTCAGTGTCCAAATCTTGGAACAGAAGTGACGGCAACTCAGAAATTTTGTCTAACGGCTTGTCGGCCTCGTATACCCATTCTTTGTTGCAGGGTAGTGGGGGCATTAACTCAACTTTGCAGCGTGATTTGGCAGATATTGATATTCAGATAAATGTGCTGAGTGCAAAAGAACAGACTGAAGATTTTATTTTGGGACAATTGTCAAAATTCATCAGTTTGGCATATTTGCAGGAAAATGAAAGAATTTATCAAAGCCGATTGAATTTAGTCGTCAAAGAATTAGCATTGGTCAAAAAGAAATTTGACGCTTCAATGGTGGATAAAGTAGACGTGTTGTTGCAAGAAGACGCCTACCAAAGTGCCCAGCAAGAATTGCGGCAAGCTCAACAAGATTTGACGCTGTTGCGCCACGAAATCGCGATATTGTTGCAGATGGATTTTAAGGAAGTGGTGGCAGAATTTGATCTGTATAAATTTGATGCAATCCGCGACAGGCACTTGATAAAAACATTGGAAGCCGAGGCGCGACCTTTAAAAATATTGGATTTAAGTAAGCAACAATTACTCCGTGGATTGGCGAGCGATAAAAACCGCCTCAAACCGAGTCTGAATTTAACGCTCGGTTTGTCCAATGCAGGCGATTCTGAAACTGGCAGTCAGTTGGAAAAAGCCTGGAATGTTGGGCTGGCTTTTTCTTATCCTTTGGGCAACACAGCAAGTTCAACAGCCGTCGCCAGAAGAATGATAAACATTCGCCAATTGGCAGAATCTAGACGCGATCAATTTCTCCAATTAAACATCGGGGTGACCAAACAACTGCAGGAAAATACACTGCTCACCAATATGATTAATTTGCACGCAAACCAAATTAAAGTAGCGAAGTTGCGCACACTTGAGGAAAAGGATCGATATGCGCGTGGCGATGGGCGGGTGAGTTTTGTGGTGGCTGCCAAAGATAACGAACAAAAAATTCTCCTGCGATATGCGCAAACGGCACAAAGTTATCACTTTTCTTTGCTGTCACTGCGCGCCTCACTTGATCAATTAGTGCCCTGATTTTTTTTAAATAATGACAAATCCAGCGCTACTTAATTATCAAATTACGCCTAAAAATTTACACGGGCATATTTTTCAGGTAACGCTCACGTTGGCATCTCCCAATCCTTTGGGGCAAGTATTTAGTTTGCCGAGTTGGATTGTGGGGAGTTATTGCATTCGGGATTTTAGCAAGCAAATTGTGGGCATTCGTGCGCGCAGTGGCGGGGTGCAAATACCGATTAAAAAATTGGATAAAAACCATTGGCTGTGCCAGCCGTGTACGCACGAAATCACGCTTGAATACGAAATATACGCCTTTGATTTGTCGCCCCGAACGGCGTATTTGAGTGATGAGCGTGGATTTTTTAATGGCAGCAGCGTGTTTTTGTTGCCGTTAGGATTTGAGCATTTGCCGTGTCAAGTGGTGGTGAATTATCCAAACCCCGCTCAAGCCCCGCTCGGACAATGGGCGTGCGCTACAGGCTTGAAATTGCAAACAACCCAACGTGATACGATGCGCAATGCGCAGATTTATCGCGCACAAAATTATCAAGAATTAATCGATAGCCCCGTGGAAATGGCGGACTTTACGCGGTTTGAATTTAGCGTCAAAAACACGCAACATTTGATGACACTCACGGGGCAACACTCAGCCGATATTGTGCGTTTGAGTGCGGATTTGCACACCATTTGCAGCCATCACATTGAGTTTTTTGGCGGTCAAATTCCGTTTCAGCAATATGTGTTTTTAACGCTGGTCAGAACGCACGGCTATGGCGGATTGGAGCACAAAAATTCCACCAGTTTGATTTGCGCCAAAGACGAATTGCCCGATGTCAATACGCCTGAAATGACGCCAAAATACACCCGTTTTTTAGCCCTGTGTGCGCACGAATATTTTCACGCGTGGTGGATTAAAATCATCAAGCCCGCGAGTTTTCATCAACTGGATTTAACGCAGGAAAATTACACCGAGCAATTGTGGATTTTTGAAGGATTTACCTCTTATTACGATGAGTTATCATTGCTCCGCACCAAAATTCTCAGTCCGCAACAATATTTATCGCTGTTTGCGCAAACGGTGACCAAAGTGCAAAGACAGCAGGGCAGATTTCAGCAAACTTTGGCGCAGGCGAGTTACGACACGTGGACGAAATTTTATCAGCAGGATGAAAATTCGCCCAATTCAACCACGAGTTATTACACGAAAGGCGCGCTGTTGGCGTTTGTGTTGGATGTTGAGATTAGAAAACGCAGCCATTCCGAGCATTCGCTGGACAACGTTTTGCAACACTGCTGGCAATATTATCAGCACAGTGGGCTGGAAAATAACACCGTTCAAGCGGTGGTGGAATACATCACGCAAAGCGATTTTTCGCAATTTTTTAACGATTATTTATACGACACACTGGAATTGCCACTGATTGCCGCTTTTGAATTTGTCGGCGTGCATTGTAAATTTATCCATCAGCAGGGTGATTTGGCGGATTTTGGCATTCAAATTATCGCCAAAAATGAGCTGGCTGTGATTACCTGTGTGTTGGCTGATACGTGCGCACAACGCGCTGGATTGTATGTCGGAGACACGATTATCAGTGTGAATAATCAGCGCGTTGAATGTCAAAAATTGAGCGCGATGATTGAGGCGTATGCGGCGGGCAGCGTGCTAAAAATAATCGTTTCAAGAGATGAAATGTTGCTGGAAATTGAGTGGATTGTGCGTCAAATTGAGCCGACTTTTTGTGTGTTGAGTGTGCAAAAAGACGCGGATTTAATCACCCAAAACCGCCAAAAACAATGGTTTTACCAAACATAAAACTGCCCAAATTATTGGCAAAACCCGTGGGTCGCGCGATCAATGATTTTGGACTCATCAAAGCGGGAGATAGGATTTTGCTGGCAGTTTCTGGCGGTAAAGATTCGCTGAGTTTGTTCCACATTTTGCGTCATTTTCAACGTCATTCGCCGATTAAATTTGCGTTAGGCGTGATTACGATTGACCCGCAAATTGAGGGGTTTGAGCCGCAAGCATTGGCGGGATTTTTTGAGTCATTTGGCGCGCCGTATTTTTTTGAAGAATTTCCGATGATGGCGGTTGCAAAAGAAAAAATGCGCGGCAATTCGTATTGTGCATTTTGCGCCAGAATTAAACGCGGTTTGATGTATAAAGTCGCCAGACGTGAGGGTTATAACGTGCTCGCACTCGGGCAACATTTGGATGATTTGAGCGAGAGTTTGCTGATGTCAATGTGCCATAATGGCAAAATTCAAACGATGAAAGCGCATTATTTAAATAACGCAGGCGATGTGCGCATTATTCGCCCGCTGGTGTATGTGCGTGAGCGTCAGTTGGCGGATTTTGCGATTGCTGCTGGACTGCCCGTGATTGCGGATTCTTGTCCCGCGTGTTTTAGCAAGCCGACCGAGCGCGCGCATTTTAAAACGTGGCTGTTGAATGAAGAGCGACGCATTCCGCATTTATACAAAAATTTGCTGAGTGCGATGCGACCGTTATTAAATGAGATTGATGATTAGGCTGATTTTATTTTTTTTCTCACGGCTGCCGTTGCGTCTCAATCATTTTTTTGGCGCGCTGATTGGCTGGGTTTTGTGGGCGACAAATTCCCGTTCAAAACGTTTGGTGAGTGACAATATTAACGTGTTTTTTGCTGAATTATCGGCGCAACAAAAACGCGTTTTAATCAAAAAATCACTGCGAGAAATGGGCAAAGGGCTGAGCGAATTGGGGCTGATTTGGCATCAAGATTTTACGGCGAATCGCACTCATATTACTGAGATTGTGGGTTTGGAATATTTGCAAAATCCTGTGAACAACTCTGTGCAAAACCCTGCGCAAAGCCATCAGCCGACGATTCTTTTGGTGCCGCATTTTGGGTGCTGGGAAATCACTGGCAGGGTGTTGTCATTGAGTCAGCCGATGACTTTTTTATACAAAAAATTTAAAGATGCACAACAGGAAGAGTTTGTGCGTTTGATGCGAACGCGCGCGGATTTGACAATGCTGGCGGCCAACCGAAAAGGCGTGATGGCATTGCAACGCGTTCTTTCCCGAGGTGGCACGATTGGGATTTTGCCCGATCAAGACCCAGGAAATTCGGGCAGTATTAGTGCGCCTTTTTTTGCCCAAAATGTGCGCACGATGACATTGCTGGTAAAGCTGGCACGCAAACACAAAGCTCGGGTTTTGCTCACGTATGCCACGCGTTTGAGTGGCGGGACGGGCTATCGGCTGACGTTAAAACCTGTGAATGTGTTGTCACAATCGGGTGATTTGAGCGCAGACGTCGCGCTGATGAACGGGATAATTGAGCGTTTGGTGCGCGAGTGTCCCGAGCAATATTTGTGGAATTACAAACGTTTTTAGGCTGATAAATAGGATATTTAAAGACAAATTATGATGAAATTTATGGAAGACATTCAAAGCGTGTTTGAGCGCGATCCTGCGGCTAGAAATGTGTTTGAAATTATCACGTGTTATTCGGGCGTGCAAGCGATGATGTTTTATCGGTTGGCACATCGGCTGTGGACGTTCAAACTCAAATGGCTGGCGCGGTTTATTTCAATGTTGGCGCGGTGGCTGACAGGGGTGGAAATTCACCCAGGGGCGCGGATTGGCAGGCGTTTTTTTATTGATCACGGAATGGGCGTGGTGATTGGCGAAACGGCTGAGATTGGCGATGATTGCACTTTGTATCACGGCGTAACTTTGGGCGGCACCACTTGGCAAAAAGGCAAGCGCCATCCGACTCTGGGCAATAATGTGGTGATTGGTGCGGGTGCTAAAATTCTAGGGCCGATTACGCTGGGCAACGATGTGCGGGTGGGTTCAAATTCGGTGGTGGTGAAATCCATTGATGACGCAAAAACGGTGGTTGGCGTGCCTGGGCGAGTGCTCAAAGATAAAGTGGTGCGCTCGAATCATTTTGATTCGTATGCGGTGAGCAGTCACACAGATGACCCGAGCATCAAAGCGATCAACTCCATTTTGGCGCATTTGCACGACGTTGATGCGCAGTTGCACAAGGTTTCAGAGCGACTCTCAATTCAAGAACAAAACGATACTTCGTTAAATGATTTGGAAATAGAGAGCAGATAATTGGGCGTGCTTATTTACTTGATTAAATTACTCAGGTATCATTACGCCCCCAACAGAATTGAGAATTAAAAAAAATGCAACTCACAACAAAAGGCCGATATGCAGTTAGCGCGATGCTAGATTTGGCTTGCAACAATACTGGCAAACCGATTACGCTGGATATTATTTCGCAACGGCAAAATATTTCTTTGTCATATTTGGAACAATTATTTTCTCAACTCAGAAGAGCGTCTTTGGTCAAAAGTGTGCGCGGGCCGGGGGGTGGTTATTTGCTGGATGCGAGCGCATCAGACATCAATCTCACACAAATTATTGAAGCGGTGGATGAGAATATTGACCTGCGTCGTTGCAAAGGCTCATCGGTCGGCTGTCAGCGTGGCAAACAGTGCATTTCCCATCAATTATGGTGCGAAGTGAGCGCGCAATTGCGCCATTTTTTAAGCAGCAAAACACTGCAACAAGTCATTGACGATCATCAATCAAACAAAGGATTATAACTATGTCAAAACCTACTTATATGGATTATTCAGCGACCACGCCTGTGGATAAGCGCGTGGCTGAGAAGATGATGCAATATTTAACGATGGACGGGGATTTTGGCAATCCTGCCTCGCGTTCGCATTATTATGGTTGGCAGGCGGACGATGCGGTGAAAAAAGCCAGAAAACAGGTGGCGGATTTAATCGGCGCTGACCCCAGAGAAATCGTTTGGACTTCGGGCGCGACTGAGTCTAATAATCTCGCCATCAAAGGCATTGCGCATTTCTATCACAAACAAGGCAAGCACATTATTACCTTAAAAACCGAGCATAAAGCAGTGCTGGATACGTGTCGTCAATTGGAGCGTGAGGGGTTTGAGCTGACGTATTTAGACCCGATGGCGAATGGTTTGTTGGATCTTGAAGTGCTCAAAGCGGCGATTCGCGAAGACACGATTTTGGTGTCAATTATGCACGTGAATAACGAAATCGGCGTGATTCAAGACATTCAAGCAATCGGCAATTTATGTCGCGAACACAAAGTATTTTTTCACGTAGATGGCGCCCAATCCGCAGGCAAAGTGTCTATTGATTTGAGCACTTTGCCCGTGGATTTGATGAGTTTTTCAGCACACAAAATTTACGGCCCGAAAGGAATGGGCGCGCTTTACGTGCGACGCAAGCCACGAGTGCGAATTGAGGCGCAAATGCACGGCGGCGGACACGAACGCGGAATGCGCTCAGGCACGTTAGCCACCCATCAAATCGTTGGAATGGGCGAGGCGTTTGCGATTGCTCAAGCTGAAATGGGCGCGGAAAATGCCAAGATTAGAATATTGCGCGATCGCTTGATGGCAGGGTTTGCTGATATGGAAGAGGTGGTTGTCAATGGCGATATGGACAGTCGGATTGCTGGCAATTTGAACATCAGTTTTAATTACGTGGAAGGCGAATCTTTGATGATGGCAATTCACGATGTGGCAGTGTCTTCGGGATCGGCTTGCACCAGTGCGAGTCTTGAGCCGTCGTATGTTTTGCGTGCACTCGGGCTGACCGACGAGCTGGCACATTCCTCCATTCGCTTTACGATTGGACGCTACACCACCGAGCAAGACATTGATAAAACCATTGAATTGGTGCGTGAGAAAGTAGAAAAATTACGCGACCTCTCGCCATTGTGGGATATGTTTAAAGAGGGCATTGACATCAGTAAAGTTGAGTGGGCGGCGCATTAAATTACGTAATAACTACAAGGTTTAGCGGCGCAAAATACCGCTAGAATATAAATTTACAGGAGAATAATTATGGCATACGGCGAAAAAGTATTAGATCATTATGAAAACCCACGCAATGTTGGCGTGTTGGACAAAGACGCAAAAAACGTAGGCACAGGAATGGTGGGTGCGCCCGCCTGTGGCGATGTGATGCGGCTGCAAATTCAGGTGGATGAAAATGGCGTGATTGAAGATGCCAAGTTTAAAACCTATGGCTGTGGCTCGGCAATTGCCTCCAGTTCGCTATTAACCGAATGGGTCAAAGGCAGAACGCTGGACGAAGCGGCGCAAATCAAAAACTCTGACATTGCCGAAGAATTGTCATTGCCGCCAGTGAAAATCCATTGCTCCGTTTTGGCTGAAGATGCCATCAAAGCCGCGATTAACGACATTCGTAGCAAGGCTTAAAAAATGGCAATCACGCTCACCCCCACAGCTGCTGACCGAGTGGCGAGTTTCTTGCAAAGTCGCGGCTCTGGGATCGGCATTCGGCTCAGCGTTCAAACCACGGGCTGCTCTGGTTTGGGCTACAACATTGAGTTTGTGGACGATGCGAGAGACGATGACACGTTGTTTGAAAACAATGGCGTGACGGTTGTGGTGGATGCCAAAAGCCTGATTTATTTAGACGGCACTCAAGTTGATTTTGTCAAAGACGGACTCAATGAAGGCTTTGAATTCAACAATCCTAACGCCAAAGCCGAATGTGGTTGTGGCGAATCATTCACGGTTTAAATCCCGCCTCATTTTTGCATTAGTCGTATGAGCACGTATTTTGAATTATTTTCCCTGACGCACACATTTGATCTAGATTTAGAGGCGCTAGAATTGGCTTATCAAAACCAAGTCGCGCGCTTTCATCCCGACAAATTCACCACCGCCGACAAGTCCGCACAAGTGCTGGCCCTGCAAAACACCGCACTGCTCAACACCGCTTTTGAAGCCCTCCAATCCCCACTCAAGCGCGCCACGTATTTATTAGAATTGCGCGGAATTGATGCCTTTGATGCGCACGATACACAAATGGATGCGCACTTTTTAATGGAGCAAATTGAACTTCGGGAGCGTCTCGAAACTATTCAAGCCCAACAAGATGAGTCCGCACTCGATACTTTGATAGCAAATATCTCACACAAAATTGGCGCAAACGTGGCACAAATCTCTGCCGCATTTTCTGATGCCAGCGCACAACCCGACGCACTTCCCACGATTAAAAACCTAGTCCGAGAATTAAAATTCTACGAACAACTCGCCACTGAGTCCAGCCATTTGATGGACGAATGGTTATAGATTATGGCATTATTACAAATCTCAGAGCCTGGGCAATCCAGCGCGCCACATCAACACAAACTCGCCGTCGGCATTGATTTAGGCACGACTAATTCTTTGGTTGCCTCTGTGTTGAGTGCGCAAGTGAAGATTTTGCCAGACGCTCAAGCGCGCCCGTTTTTGCCCTCCGTGGTGCATTACACAAAACACACAACCACGGTGGGCTATGCCGCGCGCCAACATTTAACCACCGATCCGACCAATACCATCAGCTCGGTGAAACGTTTGATGGGGCTGAATTATGCACACGCGCTGACTTTTAAAAATCTGCCCTATCATTTGGTAGAAGACGCCAACAATGTGTTGATTCGCACGCCCCAAGGAGATTTGTCCGCGGTGGAGATTTCTGCCAGTATTTTGCGCGCGTTGAAAACTCAGGCGGAGGATTCGCTCGGTGGAGATTTGGCAGGTGCGGTGATTACCGTTCCCGCGTATTTTAACGACGCCCAGCGTCAAGCCACCAAAGACGCTGCCACGCTCGCAGGTTTAAAGGTGATGCGCTTGTTAAATGAGCCGACTGCTGCTGCCGTGGCGTATGGTTTGGAGTCGGGCGAGGCGGGGATTCACGTGATTTATGATTTGGGCGGTGGCACGTTTGATGTCTCGGTGCTTAAATTTTCCAAAGGTATCTTTAAAGTGCTTGCCACAGGTGGGGATACCGCGCTCGGCGGGGATGATTTTGATGCGCTGATTATTGCCGATTGTCTGCACGCGCTCAAACTTGACACGCGCTCGCCTGCGCAAATCCAAACCCTACAGCAACTCGCCACCCGTGCAAAGGAAACTCTAAGCACTTGCGACTGCGCCGAGTTTAGTTTTATGAATACCGCTTATCAAATCACCCGTGCGCATTTTGACGCGTTGTGTGAGCCGCTCATCACCCGCA
>CAZRUL010000024.1:0-12643 GCA_964603245.1 uncultured Piscirickettsiaceae bacterium | reverse complement strand
GGAGAGTGAGCAGGTGCGCGAAGTTGGCCCGATCACGCCTGCCACAAATCGCGGTATGTCGGGGGTGGAAAACTCACTGCAAATTTGTTTGGCGAGGGTGGCAGCGGCGACATTTATTTCGTAGGCGAATGCTTCCATTTTGTAATCCGCCATTGAGGTTTTGGTGGCGTTAAATGTGTTGGTTTCAATAATATCCGCCCCCACTTCAAGATAGGCGCGGTGAATGTCTTGGATGATTTTTGGCTGGGTCAATGACAGCAAATCGTTGTTGCCCTGCACCAAAATATGCCAATCTTTAAAACGCTCGCCGCGATAATCCGCCTCGCTGAGTTTGTGTTGCTGAATCATTGTGCCCATCGCGCCATCCAGCAGTAAAATTCGGTGTTTAAGCAGATTGCGCAGGCGTTCGGTAGTATTCATCATCGGTAAATATCGTCAAAAATATAGTCGCTTATTATCCCAAGGAATCCCAAAAAATGCGTATTTGTAGTGTGGTAAAATCGGATTTTTTTTGATTGTAAATAGGAGGCAAATGATGAAGAAAATTTTTGCAATTGTATTGCTCACGATGACACTCGGTGCGAATGCATTTTGGGGCAATAATGGCTGGGGCGGTGGTAATGACAATTACGGCTGGAGTAGAGGCGGCAATAGTATTTTTGGCTACAATCCTTACAACATCTGGGATCCGCGCTGGTATTTTGAAGTGATGGACAATGCGATGGACGAGTTTGATAATAACGGCTGGGGCAATGGTTGGGGTGGTAACGATTGGGGAAATGGCTGGGGCAACAACAGTCAAGGCAATAACGGCTGGAATGATTATGCGCGTCCTAGTTATTACGGTGGCTACGGCACGCCTTATAATGGTTATTCAAATCCTTATCAGGGTAATTATCAAAATGTGGGCAATGGCAACACGTCAGGGTATCAGCCTCAAATTGTTAGATAACGATTAATTTGAATGAATAAAAACCAGCACTTGTGCTGGTTTTTTGCGTATGAGACAGTTCATTTTTTAGTCTATTGTTTTAGCCCATTTTTTTAATTTATTTTTTCAGCCCAATTTTTCAACCTTTTCTTTAGTGCAGATTTGAGATGTGGATTTATATAATTAAACGAATTTTGCACAGCATTCCGATTTTATTGAGCGTCAATTTAATCACCTTTTTGCTGTTTTTTATGGTCAATACGCCCGACGATATGGCGCGTATTCAGCTTGGCACTAAGCACATTACGCAAACCGATATTAACAATTGGAAGCACGAAAAAGGCTACGATAAACCTTTGTTTTTCAATACTGATGCAGCGGGTTTGAGTATGCTCACCGAGACGATTTTTTACCAAAAATCTGTGCCTTTGTTGCAACTGGATTTTGGCTATTCGGATGCGGGCAGAAATATCAATCAAGACATTAATGAGCGAATGTTCCCCTCGTTGGCGTTGGCGATTCCTACGTTTGTGATTGCGCTATTGACCAATATTATTTTTGCGCTGTGGATGGTGATGCTGATGGGCACAAAATTAGAGCGTTTTGCCTTGATTTTGAGCGTGATGCTGATGTCGGTTTCTGGGCTTTTTTATATTATTATTGGGCAAAAAGTGCTGGCTGGGGTTTGGCATTGGGCGCCTATTTCTGGTTATCAGGGCGGTTGGGAGATGTGGCGTTTTTTGATTTTGCCCGTGATGATTGGCGTAGTGGCGGGGCTGGGTGCGGGTATGCGCTGGTATCATTCTATTTTTTTGGAAGAAATTCATCAGCCCTATGTCAATACCGCGCGCGCAAAAGGGCTGAGCGAGCATCAGGTTTTATTCAAACACGTGTTAAAAAATGCGATGATTCCCATTCTGACGGGCGTAGTGGTGGTGATTCCCGCGCTGTTTATGGGCAGTTTAATTATGGAATCTTTCTTTTCGATTCCAGGGCTGGGCAGTTATACGATTGATGCGATTAATTCGCAGGATTTTGCCATCGTGCGTGCGATGGTGTTTTTAGGCTCGGTTTTGTATGTGGTGGGTTTGTTGCTCACCGATATTTCTTATACTTTGGTTGATCCCAGAGTGCGTTTTAAATAAATCATTCAATCGTAAATTAAGCGGCAAAAAGTATGACTTTTATTTGGCTTTGGACGGATTTTTTATTGTGGCTGCTTTTTGCTTTGGCTTTTTATGCGTTTCTCAAAATTCGCACAAATCCACTGCTCAAGCAAAAATGGCAAAAAATATTCGCTCAACCGTTGGCGCTTTCGGCGTTTATCGTGCTGAGTTTTTATCTTTTAATTGGACTCAGTGATTCGGTGCATTTTCGCTTAGCAAACGACGCAACGCCTTATAGTTTGCTGGATATCGCGCTCGCACCGACTTTGGTGGCAGAAAAAACCTATTCCACGCCGCTGAGTTATCAGCAATTTTCCAAAGAATATTTGGCAAATGGGCAGCGCGGACAGGTGCATTTAAATTTAGTGGCAAAAAATATTCGCACCGCAAACGACAATTTGAACAATATTTTATATCTGAGCGCGCAAGTTTTATTATTGAGCACGGGGCTGATAGTGGCGTTATTACTGCTGGCTAAATATCGGTTTTTAATTTCTCTCAAGCGTCACAGAATCACGTTTATTACTATATTTTTACTGCTTTTAATCAGTCTTTGGGTGGTGCAAATGATGCCACATTATCATCTTTTTGGCACCGATAAAGCAGGCGTGGATGTGTTTTACAAGGCAGTTAAAAGCATTCGCACGGGGATGATATTTGGGCTAATTACCACTTTGCTTGCCTTGCCGCCCGCGATTATTTTGGGGCTGATGGCGGGTTATTTTAAAGGCAAAACGGACAATTTCATTCAATACATTTACACCACGATTAACGCCATTCCGAGTATTTTGTTGATTGCCGCGCTGGTGTTGATTTTGCAGGTTTATATGGATGAAAATGCCAGTAATTATGCGTCAAATTTGGAGCGATCTGATTTGAAATTACTGCTACTTTGTGCGATTTTGGCACTCACTTCGTGGACGGGTTTGTGTCGTTTGATTCGCGCCGAGACCTTGAAAATTTCAGAATTGGAATTTATTCAAGCCGCGCAAGTATTTGGTGCCAGCCATTTTAAAATCCTGTTCAATCACATTATGCCGAACGTGATGCATTTGGTGTTGATTTCCATCGTGCTGGATTTTTCGGGATTGGTGCTGATTGAAGCGGTGTTGTCGTATATTGGCGTCGGCGTTGATCCCACTACGATGAGTTGGGGCAATATGATTAATGCGGCGCGTCTAGAATTGTCCGCCACGCCTGTGGTTTGGTGGCCGCTGGCGAGTAGTTTTGTGTTGATGTTTGGCTTGGTGCTGAGTGCAAATTTATTCGCCGATCGGGTGCGTCACGTCTTCAATCCGAAGGGAGACACACCGTGAATACGCCACTGATTCGGATTAAAAATCTCTCGATTGCCACCAAAACCAAAAAAATTATTCACGAGGTGAGTTTTCATATTAACCCGCGCGAAGTGTTTGCTTTGGTGGGAGAATCGGGATCTGGCAAGAGTTTGACCGCCTTAGCGTTGATTGATTTATTGCCCAGCGGACTGCACAAAAGCGGCGATATTTATTATCAAAATACCAATTTAGCACGCCTCAAAAACATCCAATCTTTTAGGGGTGCGCAAATGGCGTTTATTTTTCAAGACCCAGGGCACAGCCTAAATCCAGTGATGAACGTGGGCAATCAAGTGGATGAGGTTTTAAAATTGCACACCAAACTCAGCAAAAAACACAGAAAACAACGCGTGCTGGATTTGTTTTCTCAAGTGGGATTGGGCGCGGAACAAAACTGGTTTGAGCGTTATCCGCATCAACTTTCTGGCGGGCAAAAACAACGCGTGATGATTGCCTCGGCTTTGGCTGGCGGGGCAAAATTGCTGATTGCCGATGAGATTACCACCGCGCTTGACGTGCAAACACAAAAGTATATTTTGGAATTGTTGCAAGTTTTGAAGCAAACGCACGACCTTTCAATTTTGCTCATTACGCACGATTTGGCAGTGGTCAAATTGATGGCGGACAGGGTGGCTGTGATGCATCGGGGCACGATTATTGAGCAGCAGTCAAAGGCGGATTTTTTTGCCAATCCGCAACAAGCCTATTCTAAAAAATTATTGACTGTGTTGCCGCGCGGAAAACGCACCAAAACGCACGCAAAAACGCTGTTAGCAGGCAGACAAATTAAAGTCCATTTTCCGATTAAAACGGGATTTTTTCAGCGCACAACGGGCTACGTTAAATCGGTGGATGGCGTGAATTTTGAGATTAAACAGGGGCAAAATCTGGCGATTGTGGGCGAATCTGGATCGGGAAAAACCACGCTGGCAAAGGCAATTATGCGCCAATTAACGCCATCCAGTGGGATTTTAAAACTGAACAATCAGCCGATATCGCAGTATTCGCGTGTTGATTATGCCAAGCAAGTGCCGATTATTTTTCAAAATGTGCGCTCGTCGTTTAATCCGCGCACGCTGATTGTCTCAACTTTGCTGGAAGGCTTGCACGCGCTCAATCCTGCGCAGGCAAATCTGGACACCATTCGCTCACTTTTGAGCGCAGTTGAGCTTGACGCTGAGCTGATGTATCGCCATCCGCACGAATTATCAGGCGGGCAGTTGCAACGTTTGGCGATTGCCAGAGCGTTGAGTGTGAATCCTAAAATCATTATTTGTGACGAGCCGACTTCCTCATTGGATGCGACGGTGAAGCGACAAATTCTCAATTTACTGCTCAAATTGCAACGCGAGCGCGGCGTGAGTTATTTGATGATTACCCACGATATTTCAATTGTGGATTATTTTGCGGACGAAGTGCTGGTGATGAAAAACGGCAAAGTGTTGGAAAGTGGTGCTAGCGCACAGGTTTTGAGTCATCCAAAAAATCCTTACACCAAAGCATTATTGGCATCGGTTTTGACTTAATTTAATCGTGGTCAAATCGTATTTTGTCAAATTTTAACTGCTGTCAAAATCAATTCTCAAAAATCATTTAAAACTCAAAATCATTGACAGAATTAGATTTGACACGCATTTTTATAGCAACAAAAAACCCCGCATAAACGGGGCTTAAAATTCATTTAAAAAAAGCAATGCTAAAAACGAATGTTTAAAAAAGCAAAGCTAAAAACGAATGTTTAAAACGGAATGTCATCATCAAAATCATGATCAGCAGGGGTGATTGGATCGGCTGCTGGCGTATTTTGTGAGTGCTGTTGGCGTTGTTGTGGCGCTTGAGCGGGCGCTGATTGAGCAGGTGCTTGAGGGGCTTGTCCCGCACCTCCCTCGCGCCGATCCAACATTTGCAATGTGCCATTAAAACCACTCACAACCACTTCGGTGGTGTATCTGTCTTGCCCACTTTTATCCTGCCATTTTCGGGTTTGGAGTTTGCCTTCCACATAAACTTTAGATCCTTTGTCTAAATATTGTCCCGCGATTTCGGCTAATTTACCAAACAAACTGACTCGGTGCCATTCGGTGCGTTCTTGTTTTTGTCCTGTGTTTTTGTCGGTCCACGATTCGCTGGTTGCCACCGATAAATTGGCGATAGCGTTGCCATTTGAGGCATATTTGACTTCGGGTTTTTGTCCTAAATTACCTACCAAAATTACTTTGTTAATGCCTGCCATTGTGCGTCCTATGAGTTGTTTGCTGAGGGGTTGTCTGATTGCATAGTGAGGAGAAAAGCCCCCCAAATGATTGAAATAAATGCGGTAAATAAGAATACACTATTCAGCCCGAAAGTGTTAAAAATCAGCCCGCCGACGACCCCGCCGACGAATGCGCCCAGAAATTGAGAAGTGGAAAATAAACCCATTGCCAGCCCGCGTTTTTCATCCCCTGCGGTGGTTGCAATGAGTGAGGGCAGCATCGCCTCTAGTGCATTAAATGCGATAAAAAACAAAGTCAAAACGACAAAAAACAAACTGTAATTCAGCGTCAGCCAAGAATGTGTTTGCTGAGCAAAGTAAAAAAGTAGCTGGCTGATGAGCAAAATCACCACCGCTAAAATCAACATCAACTTGGTTTTTTTGAATTTTTGCGCCAAAATAATCATCGGCAACATTCCGATAAAAGACAGCATCATCACGGGTAAATAAAGTTGCCAATTGTCTTTAAGCGCAATAATCTGATGGTTTGTCAGCAACAAAGGCAGGGCGATAAACGTGCAAGTCAAAATCAGATGCAGCGCAAACACGCTAAAATCCAGTTGCAATAAACGTTTGGTCAGCACCTGTTTAAAATTCGCCAAAGAAAGGCGATATTGAGTGCGCGGTTTGATGTGTGGCAAACTCAGCACAATCGCCATCGCCACCACAGACAATGCGGCAATCGCCCAAAATAATCCAGCAATCCCAACGCTAGTGGCAATCACCGGCCCGATGAGTAGCGACAACATAAACGCCAGCCCGATTTGCATTCCCACAAAAGCATTGGCTTTAGCGCGCTCTTCAGGGCTGATGTAGTCGGCTAAAAATGCCATCAACACCGCAGAAATTGCACCACCACCCTGCAAAGCTCTGCCGATAATCACCTCGGTAATGTCTTGTGCTTGTGCTGCCACAATGCTGCCGATAAAAAAGATAATCAAGCCAATCATCAGCATCGGTTTGCGTCCAAATTGATCGGATAAATATCCAAACGGAATTTGCAAAATCGCCTGACTGAGTCCATAAATCCCAATGGCTAAGCCAACGAGGTAGGGGGTGGTGTTGGCATATTGCGAGGCATACACCGAAAAAATAGGGAAAATCATAAATAGCCCAAGCATCCGCGAGGCCATAATGAGAGAAATTCTAAGCGCAAAAAAACGCTCTTTACGAGTCATTCAGTTGATATTTTAATCGTCTAAAGAATAGTGCGGCACGTAATCTTTGTAGCTTTTTTCTAACACACGGCGGGTGTCTTTTGCTAAGATTTTGGCGCCGATAGCGTCATAATTATGTGCCATTAAATGCAGAGAGGCGGGCACTGATGGGGTGTTTGGAAAAGTGCTAATGACGTATTTACTGCGATTGATGGCGGCAATATATGCCATTTTTTTGGTGTAGAAAATCGCCACAAATAATTCGTGTCGGGCAAGAATATTGCGCAACACAACCAAACGAGTTTTGGCTTCTTCGGCGTATTCGCTGGTTGGGAATTTGTTAATCAATTTGAGGTAATACTGAAATGCGTTGCGCACGCTTTTAATATCGCGCTGGGCGTTGTCAGTTAAATATTGGTCTAAAACAGAATGGGATTCATCCTCAGAAATCACACCGCGCAAATAGTAGGCGTAAGGGGTGGAAGAATGATTGGGGTAGAGTTTGATGTAATTGTTAAGTGCTTCAATGGCTTGAGCGTATTGTTCGTCTTTAAATAAAGCATACGCAATTTCTAATTTTGCTTGAATGGCGTATTTAGAGCCTGGATAAGCGGCTTGTAATTGCTCTAATAATTTAATGCCATCATCTGGCGAGCCAGACCCTAATTCTTCCATAGAATTTTCAAAGAAAGTTTTTGGCGTCCAGTTTTTAGTGATGGATTCTCGCTCGTTTTTGCCAAAAAAACACCCGCTAAGTGACAACGCTAACAAAGGCAATACTAAGAGTGAGACTTTCATTGATTTGAGTGGGTTTACTGATTTTTGCAATGGCGCAATTATACGTGTTAGCTGTATTATAATGACAAAAATTCGAACGCTCAAACCCCTGTGATTGATTGATGAAAAACAACCCTCCGTCGCCCGATAAAATTCTCATTAGTGACTTGTGCACGGTGCTGAATAAATATATGTCTAAGGCGGAAGTTAGACGCGTTTATCAGGCATATATAGCAGCGGCAACGGCACACGATGGGCAATATCGGCGATCGGGCGAGGCGTATGTGTTTCATCCTATTTCGGTGGCAATGATTTTGGCTGAATTGGAATTAGATTGTGCTTGCATTATGTCGGCATTGTTGCACGATTGCATTGAAGATACTGCTCTGACTCAGGCTGACATAGCGGCGGATTTTGGCACCGATGTTGCCTATATCGTGGAAGGTGTGTCTAAATTAACTGGGCTGGAATTTCACTCAACGACCGAGCGACAAGCGCAAAATTTTAGAAAATTATTTCTCGCGATGGGTGTGGATATGCGCGTGATTTTCATCAAACTTGCCGATCGTTTGCACAATATGCGCACGCTGACATTTATGCAGCGCGACAAACAATTAAGAATTGCCACCGAAACTGTGGAAATTCACGCACCGATTGCCAGACGACTCGGGCTTAATAGTATTCGGCTTGAGTTGGAAAATTTGTGTTTTAAAACCATTCATCCGCATCGTTACGCGGTGTTGTTTCAACACATTAAAAGTCAATGTGGCAATCAAAAAAAACTCATTGAGCACATTGAAGAAAGCCTCAGCGAGCGATTAAGTCAGGAAGGATTGGCGGATGCGCAGATTAGCGGGCGCAAAAAACAGCCCTATAGTATTTACAAAAAAATGAAACTGAAGCACCTCAAATTTTCGCAAGTGTTGGATATGTATGCGTTTCGGGTGATTGTGGAGAATGTGGCGCAATGTTATCAGGCGTTTGGGGTGATTCACAATTTGTATAAACCGCTGCCAGGCAAATTCAAAGATTATATTGCGCTGCCTAAATCTAACGGCTATCAGTCGATTCACACGATTTTATTCGGCCCAAGTAAATTATTTATTGAGGTGCAAATTCGCTCATCGGAGATGCATTTTGTCTCAGAATACGGCATCGCAGCACATTGGCATTACAAAAGTTCGGATCAAAAAACCTCCGAATTAGCCAGCAATTGGATGAATTCATTGCTGGATATTCAGCAAAACTCAGACACGTCGGCTGAATTTTTGGAAGAAACCAAAATTGATTTATTTCCCTCCGAGGTGTTTGTATTTACGCCAGATAGCGATATTATTCGCCTGCCTTACAAATCTACCGCGCTGGATTTTGCGTATGCGGTGCACACAAATATCGGCAATCACGCGCTTTGTGCCAAAATTGATCGGGTGGAATCCTCGCTCACGCGTGCGCTAACTTCGGGACAAACGATTGAAATTATCACCAGCCAAAGCGTCAGCCCTCAGCCCGAATGGTTGCAAAATGTCATCACTGCCAAAGCCAAATCTTCGATTCGGTTTGAGCTCAAATCCAATTCTAGCGAGCAATTAGCGCAACTCGGCAAACAATTATTAACCAATGCGTTTGCGTATCAAAACCTTGATTTTGGCGCCATTAAACCAGAGCAATGGACACAGTGTTTGCAGGATTTAAAATGCAATTCTCAAACAGATTTTTATATGAAAATCGGACTGTCTGAATTGTTAATTGCGGTGGCGTTAAACAAACTTATTTGTGGCAGTAATCAATGTTTAATTCATAGTATTCGGATTGACAAAACGCAAAATAAGGCGATTAGTTATGCGCATTGTTGTTATCCGATTCCAAACGATCGGGTGGCGGGCGTGCTTACGGTCAGCAAGGGTTTGGTGATTCATCGCCACGATTGCCCAAATTTAATGCACGCCAAACAAAAAAACGCGCAATGGCTGGAGATTGATTGGCATCCCGATGCAAAAGAAGAATTTAAGGTTTTGATTAGCATTCGAGTGGTCAATCAACGCGGAATTTTAGCGTCAATCGCTAACGTAATCGCCAAAATGGGCATCAATATTGAGCATTTGGAGGTGCAGGAAAAAGCACACGTTGTGTATGCGCTGAATTTTATTATCAGCGTGGCTAACGTAGTGCAATTAAATCAGGCGTTTGAGGCGTTAGAATCCTTAGAATTTGTCAATTCTGTGGTGCGTGTTTGAGGTTGGAAAATTCGTAAAAAATAGCACTGGCAGACTATTTTTATTCTCAAAATTTGATTTTCAATCGTTTAATTTTGATTAAAATCAGCAGGATATTTTAGCAAAGATTAAAGGAGACTTATGGTTTGGACGGATTCACTAAATATTGCCATCGCCCTCGATGAGGCACATCCTGAAATTAATCCAACGACGGTTAATTTTGTGGATTTGAAAAATATGGTGCTTGAGTTGGCAGAATTTGAGGACACCTCGAATCGATCGGGCGAGAAAATTTTAGAGGCAATTCAGGCGTTTTGGATAGAGGAAAAAGAATGAATTTTTACCGAGGTATTTTGGTCTGTTGCACGCTGTATTCTGGCGTTTCCAGTGCGATTTTAGAGGTCACGGTTGTCAAACAAAATAAAAACGCCTTTCCGATTGTGATTGCGCCGTTTGAATCTGCCAACGCCCAGCAAGGCGCGATTGTGAGCAAAATTATGCGCGATAATTTTAATCGATCGGGTAATTTTGACGCCTCCATTGCCGCCAAACCCGTGCTTAAATTAGATTTGAAAAAATGGCGCGAGCAAAGGGCGGAAGCCATCGTATTTGGCAAAATTGAGCAAATCAATCAACGTGCGTTTAATGTCTGGATTTATGCATTTGACGTGTATTCGTCCAAACAAATTTACGCCAAAAAATTTGCCGTGCGCAATAGTGATGTGCGCAAAATCTCACATTATTTATCCGACCAAATTTATCAGGCTTTGTTAGGCGAGCAGGGCGCGTTTAATACTCAACTGGTTTATATTACCGTGATTGACAAACCTGGTGCCGAGCGCGAATATCGCTTGGAAATTGCGGATTCTGATGCTCAAAATGCACAGGTGATTTTGTCTTCTGCTGATCCAATTATGTCGCCAACTTGGTCGCCTGACAGAACTAAAATCGCCTATGTTTCGTTTAGAAATAAACGCTCAGAGGTGTATATTCAATATCCCTTTGCCCAGCGCAAAACACAAAAAATGCCGCGTTTTGATGGCATTGCCTCCTCTCCGAGCTGGCATCCGAATGGCAAAAAATTGTTGCTGACTTTATCCAAAAAAGGCAACAAAGACATTTATTCCTATGATTTAGTGAATAAAAAAATGACACGCCTAACCCACCATTCAAAAATTGACACCGAGGCAAGTTATTCGCCCGATGGCAACAAAATTGTGTTTACTTCAAATCGCAACGGACAGGCACAAATTTATATTAAAAACCTACTGACCGACCAAATTCGTAGAGTCACATTTGAGGGCAAATATAACGCCAAAGCGGTGTTTTCACCCGACGGCACAAAACTTACGATGGTGCATCAAATGGGTGGCGATCATCGCATTGCTGTGCTGGATTTAACCAATCAAGATTTGACCATAATGACCGAAAACGCGCAGGATGAGTCGCCTCATTTTTCACCCAATGGAGAAATGATTATTTTTGCCACCAATAAAAACAACAAAGGCGTGCTGTCAGTGGTATCACTTTTGGGGCAACACACCTTTGAATTAGCAAGTCAGACAGGCGAAGTGAGAGAGCCAAATTGGTCAAATTTTGCACAATAAAATAGGATAAAATTATGATTAAACCATTATATTTAGTAATAGGCGCCGTTTTTTTGTCCGCTTGTGGCGGTGATGAAATCACCCAAAAGATTGTTAAAGAAACCCTTCAATCTCCGCAAAAAAGTGGCGAAAAAGTAACTGCAACAACGGAGAAAAATGCCTCCGCTAATGCGCTAAATTCCTCGAATAATATTTTTGGCGACTCGTCAAATAACGCCCAATCATCCAGTTCATTGGCAGATTCTTTTTCTTATAAAAATATCAGGGCGGACACCACTCGGGAGCGCGTTGTGACCTTGGATTCTTCTAATTTTCAGTCGCAAAATTTGAACGATTCAAGTGCGCAATATGGCGTTGTGCGTGCTGAAAATACGCAACAATCGTCCTCCGATTTGTCTTATTTGCCCTCATCGCCAAATAATGTCGCCCGCTCGCCCGCTGCTGTGCAAAGTGCGATTGCTCAATTAAAACAAAGTGATATTTTATTTGTGTTGCATTTTTCTTATGACGACTCCGAGATTAACGAATCAGCGGTTAAAGAAATCTTAAAACATGCGAATTTTATGCACAATAATCCAAATGTTAAATTGCGCATTGAAGGGCATGCGGACGAACGTGGCACGCGTGAATACAATTTGGCACTGGGTGAAAATCGTGCGCTGAATGTCAAAGAAGTATTGGCACTGTATGATTTGAGCGCCAGAGTTGAGGTGGTGAGTTATGGCGAAGAAAAACCGCTGTCTCGGTTGCATAATGCAAAAGGCTGGCAGCAAAACAGGCGAGTAGAATTTATTTATGAATGATTTTTATCGCGCAACAAAACCCGAGTAAATAATATTTTCTAGTTTGAACCGATGAGGTTTTAGCGCGAGAATATTTATTGGGTTTTTTGATTGTCGTTTAAAAATTATTGAGTAAATGAACGTTGTCATAATTCCAAATATCCGCCTAGATGCTTTGTGTGAGGCGCATCCGCAGCGTTATCCTTTTTTGCTGGAGAGCGTTGTTCACAATCAGCACAGTCGCTATTCTATTTTATTTGCCCATCCTACGGCGCAAATTATTCTTAAAAACCCAGCCGATTTTGATTTTTTAACCGAATTAGAATCCAAAATTTCTCCCCAAAATAATACGTCGGGCAATGTCTCAGATTTGCCTTTTACGGGCGGCTGGTTTGTGTATTTGTCGTATGAATTGGTTG
>CAZRUL010000023.1:9168-12715 GCA_964603245.1 uncultured Piscirickettsiaceae bacterium | reverse complement strand
AGTCTGGACCGTGTCTCAGTTCCAGTGTGGCTGATCATCCTCTCAGACCAGCTAAAGATCGTCGCCTTGGTAAGCCTTTACCTTACCAACTAGCTAATCTTACGCAGGCTCATCTGATAGCGAAAGCTTATAAATAGAGGCCTTCTTTACTCCGAAGAGATTACGCGGTATTAATCTGGATTTCTCCAAGCTATCCCCCACTATCAGGTAGATTCCTACGCGTTACTCACCCGTCCGCCACTCGACGCCTGAAAGCAAGCTTCCATCGTTTCCGTTCGACTTGCATGTGTTAAGCATACCGCCAGCGTTTAATCTGAGCCAGGATCAAACTCTTCAGTTTAATCTGACTTTTTAGAACCATTGGTTCAATTTTTTAAAAAGCTTATCTGCTTTTTTGTTTCTATGTGCATTTGCACAATTTTATTGCACAAGTGCCCACACAAGTTATTTGATAATGTTTTTAAAGAGCAATCACAAAACAAAAAATATTTGTTGCTTGCGATTTGAAGACGCGAATTATACTAAGAAAAAAGGGGAGGTCAAGGATTATTTATAATATTTTTATAATGGGGCTAATTTATCTGCTGAAACCGCTTGGTTGAGCCATTTATCCGCCTCATCCGCATCCACGATTTGATGCCTTCCATCGTGCATTTTGCCATCGGTGTCGTTCCAACCTTTAATTCCGAGCTTCAATGAGCGCACTTGTGAAAACCCCATTTGTTGCATTGAGTGCGCCGCCAAAGCACTTCGATTGCCCGAGCGACAAATCACCACAATATTCTGATCTCTGGCGCGCGCAAGCATTGGCACGGTGTCTGCATAATTCCAACAACAAGCCCCCTCCAGCAACCCGCGCGGCACGTGAATAGAATGCTGAATATGCATCCGCTCAAATTCTGCACGTTCGCGAATATCCAACAATATTAACCCTGATTTATGCGCAATTTCCGCCGCCAAATCCCAAGGAAAAATCTCTCCCACCGTTTGTAGCGCGCGCTCAACCAATCTTTGATAATCGTTCATTATTTGCAATACCTCTGTTCTGTCACCATCACCGCGACCTCAACTCTGGAACTGAGCACGAGTTTTTTTAAAATAGATTTCACGTGTAATTTGACCGTGCCGTCAGAAATGCCCAATGCTTTGGCGATGACTTTATTACTGGATCCGCTGGATATTTGGCACGCCACTTCTTGTTCGCGTTTGGTTAATGAATCAAACGAAGGCGCATCATCGCACAATTCATTTCGCAGTGCTTTTGCCAGTATCGGTGTCATATTTTGTGCCACCACAATCGCACCCGACACCACTTCATTGAGTGCATCCACCAATTCATCGGGGTCCATATCTTTTAATAAATAACCGTGTGCGCCGTATTTCAAACAATCGCGCAAATCGCGCTCCGCCGCACTCGTGGTGAGCATCACAATCGGCGTGGTGACATTATTTGCTTTGAGTGTTTTGAGCACTTCCAGCCCAGACATTTGTGGCATTCGCAAATCCAACAAAATAATATCCACCGACAAAAGTGGGATTTCTGCCAACCCCTGTGCTGGCGAAGAAGCAGCACTGGCGCTGATAGATTTGGATTCTAATAAAGCAATCAGCCCGTTGCGAAACAAAGCGTGATCGTCAATAATATATATTTTCATAATGTCTTAGAAAAATTCACCACAATCCGCGTGCCTTCGTCAATCTCAGACTCAATTTCAAGCCGCGCGCCAATAATTTGCACCCGTTCGCGCATAATATTTAAGCCGATATTATTCCCCATTGCCTCTCCTAAATGATGATTTTCTTGAAACCCAACGCCGTCATCTTCAATCAATAATTGACATTCTGGCTCAGCAAACAGCAAAATCCGCACCGTGCGCGCTTTGGCGTGTTTGCGAATATTTGACAGCGCTTCCTGCGTAATTCGCATAATCTGCACCTCCACTTCGGGCGCAATATTGAGTCTGCCTTTGACCTGAAAATAGGTCGTAATGCCCGTTTCCATTCTAAAACTATTCGCCAAATTTCGCAACGAATCTTCAATCCCGCGCGCATCCAGCGACACCCGAAAATTGCCCATCAATTCGCGTAATTCTTGATTTGCCTGAGTAATGCTGGCGTGTAAATTCAGCATTTTTTGGCGCGCAGCTTGAGTATTTCCCTGTTGAATAATATCGTCCAAAACCCTGACTTGCAATTTTAAACTGTAAATTGTTTGTGCCAACGAATCGTGAATTTCTTGCGACAAAAACAACCGCTCTTGCGACAATTCCATCCGTTTAGTTTGCTGATCCAATCTGGCTTTATCCAGCGCAATCGCGATATTATCCGCAATCGATGCCAGCAATGCACGCTCATCAAACGACAGCGACGGCGCTTGATCAAAAAACAAATTAAACACACCCAAAGCCTTGCCGTGATATTTCAACGGGATAAAAATCGTGCCAACGCGTGCGCATTCCAGCGCCTGTTTGCCGATGCATTTATCACAAGTATGCACGCTAAATTGCACGCCAGAGTCCAAATCCAGCGCTATCTTGCCACAAATACAATCCGCACAATTCACCTCAAACACTTGCGCTTGCGGATTTAAAACCCCCTGACTTGCCACTAATTGCAATTTTCCATCGGCGGTCAATGCGCGTGCCACCCCCGAGCAGGCGTGCGTCATATTGACAAAAATCCCCAAAAAATGGGTGAATAATTCCTCGGCGCTGTGCAACGTATTGAGTTTTGAAGACACACTATAAAGCGTTTCCAGCGAGGCAGATTTTTTGCTGAGTCGCTTAACTTGCGTTTTTAAAATCGCCTCCATATCGTCATACAAATATTGATTTTCATCAATTAAATGATTGATCGCACTTGCCACAGGCTGAAACGTGCTTTTTTGCACTTGATCCAATCGCGCATCCGCATCGGTTTGATAACGCACAATCCAAGATTGAAGCGCGTGAAAAGGCAGCAAAAAATCCTGCCGAATGCCAAAATACAGCCACCCAAAACCCACAATCAGCGAAACCAGCCACGTAATATTGCGCAAAATCGGCTCGTGATAAACCATTGTCAGCGCCAAAATCAACTGAGCAGACAGCAAAATAATGCCCATCAAATACAAATAAAATTTAGTTTTAATACTCACTTATATATGTAATGTTTTTTTCAATATTTTTTTGCGATGATTTTCGATGATTTTTTAAATAGGTTTTCAAGCAGTGATTTGGCAAAAATCTGCCCACAAAATCGCTCATTTTCCAATACAAAAAGAGGCAAAAATCTCGCCCAACAAATCATCCGAACTAAATTCGCCCGTGATGCTACCCAATGCTTTTGCCGCTTGATTGAGCTCCTCTGCCACCAATTCGCCCGCCTCGTTTTTGAGTTGCAACAACGCATTTTGAATGCATTCCAACGTCGTATTTAACGCCACAATATGTCGCTCGCGTGCCAACAAAACGCCCTCGCCCGTATCGCTCACGCCTGCCACGCGTGCTAATTCTTGCGTCAATATCTCAACGCCCCGCGACTGTTTGGCGCATAATGCGATTTGCAG
>CAZRUL010000023.1:5504-9068 GCA_964603245.1 uncultured Piscirickettsiaceae bacterium | reverse complement strand
CACCTGAGTTTTGCCCAACGCTTCCTGCGTCAAATCCACTTTATTTTTAATCCACAAAATCGGTTTATCAAATGCCACACTCGGCAAAATAGACTCATCGGCGCGCCCGTCTGTCGCCTCAAACACCAGCAAAATCACATCCGCCCGCTCAATTTCAAGCAACGCCCGCTCAATCCCTGCCCGCTCCACCACATCGCTACTGTCGCGCAAACCCGCGGTATCAATCATATTTAGCGGCAACCCGTTCAGTTGAATGGTCTCTTTTAAAACATCGCGCGTCGTCCCAGCAATATCGGTCACAATCGCGCTAGAATCCCGCGTCAGCGCATTCAGCAAAGATGATTTGCCCGCATTCGGCTTGCCCACAATCGCCACATTCAAGCCCTCGCGCAAAATCGCACCCTGCTCGGAGGATTTTAAAATCACTTGAATTTTTGAGCGGATTTGCTCAATTTGTTGAACCACTTGATGGCTGGCTAAAAAATCAATTTCCTCATCGGAAAAATCAATCGTCGCCTCAATAAATACCCGCAACTTAATGAGTTTTTGCGTCAGCTCGGTTAATTGTTTGGAAAACTCGCCCGACAAAGAACGCAACGCACAGCGGGCTGATTGTCGCGAATTTGCCTCAATCATATCCGCCACCGCCTCAGCTTGAAGCAAATCCATTTTGCCATTTAAAAATGCACGCTTGGAAAATTCCCCAGGTTGAGCCAACACCGCACCGAGTGCCACGCTAGATTTGAGCACGGTGTGCATCACTAATCGCCCGCCGTGCCCCTGTAATTCCAGCACATCCTCGCCCGTAAATGAATGCGGATTGGGAAAAAAAATCGCCACGCCTTTGTCAATTTCCACGCCATTTTCATCAAAAAACGACCCGTAATGCGCCACCCGTGCTTTGGGCAAAACGCCCAACATTTGGCGCGCAATATCGCCCACTAGCACCCCCGATATCCGCACAATGCCAATCCCCGCGCGCCCGAGTCCGCTGGCAATGGCGCAAATCGTGGCGGGATTGAGATTGTCGGAATTAGGCTTCATCGTTAAAATATTGGGCTAAAAATTGTTCAAAACTCACACAATCTGCGCGCTCAATCGCGCGTTGCTCGGTGCAAGAAATACGCGTTTGTGCGTCCAAATACGCAAAATGCGCGACATCTTTTGGACGCGCCAAAAATTGGGCTTTGTAATGTGTTGAGCGTGCATTTACATATTCAAAAAAACCTTGATTTTGTTGCCCCATTTCCTCCAACATCAGCGCCGACGGGGTTAAATCCGCTCGCTCAAATCGCTGACAAATCCGCACCACATCGGTTTGATGCTCGGCGCCAAAAAGTTGAGCGACTTGCGCGATATTGTTCGCAATCTCTCGCCCCCAATGTGTCAGCGTTTGCGCGGTGTTATTATGAGTTAATTTGAGTTCGGGCAGGCGTCCCGAATGCGCCACTAATTGATCGTTTTTGTCAATCTCAAGTTGCTCTTCCTCGGTAATTTTAGGCGAAGGGTTGAGCAGGCAAAACATCAAAAAAGCCTCCAAAAAATGCACCTGTGGCGTGTCAATCCCCAGCGGCAACAAAGGATTCACGTCAATTGAGCGCAATTCAATATAATCAATGCCCTCGCTCGCCAACGCATCCAGCGGTTTTTGGGCTGAGTCCGCACGCGGTTTGGGGCGCGCCGAGGCGTAATATTCGTTTTCAATCTGCAAAATATGGGTGTTGAGTTGCTGATAATGCTCGTTTTTCATCAACCCGATGGCTTCATATTGCGCACACGGGGTTTGTATGCCGATTTTAAGCGCATCAATATATTCACTCAAACTGTTGTAATTTGCCTTCACGCCCGCCTCGCCCTCGCGCAAATTTTGATAGCCAATATCGCCCATTCGCAAAGAGGTCGCATACGGCTTAAACAAAGTGCTGTGATTAAATTCCACCAGCGAATGATCGTGATAGCCCTTCAAAAAAGACTTGCAAACCGAGCCAGAAGCGCCAAATAAATACGGAATCACCCAGCCATAACGCAACACATTGCGCATCAGCCCCATATAATTGGTGTCAATAAACGCCCGTAAATCCTGCTCGGGACGAGTGCGAGCGTGATATTTTTGCCAAAATTCTGGCGCAAACGAATAATTAAAATGAATCCCAGAGATGACTTGCATCACGCTACCATAACGATTCGCCAGCCCTTGGCGATACACCGTTTTCATTTTGCCCTGATTTGACGCGCCGTATTGTGCGATGGGAATGTAGGTTTGTCCGCGAATCACGCACGGCATACTCGCCGCCCAAAAATTTTGATCCTCTGGTAAATGTTGATACAAATAGTGTTGTGTGTTTTCCAAAAACCCCAGCATTTGCGCCGCGCCACTCAAAGGCGGGGTGACCAATTCAATCAAGGATTCGGAAAAATCAGTGGTGATATTCGGATGCGTCAGCGCACAACCAAACGCACTCGGATGGGGGGTTTGCGCAATCCCGCCCTGCTTTGCCACACGCAAACCCTCGCGTTCAAGTCCCATCAAATTACCCGAAAATAGGGTGGGAAATTGACGCAAATACTGAATGTTTTCTTGTAATGACAAAAAAATAATCGGGTTAAAATGCGGGGATTTTACCTAATCTTATTGTATGAAAACCCTCAAGGCAGTGGTCGCAATCCTGCGCAACTCTCAAGGGCAATTGCTCATCGCGCGCCGTCAAAGCGGGCAATTTATGGCAGATTTTTGGGAATTACCAGGCGGCAAAATCCAGCCCGCAGAAACCAGCGCTCAAGCACTCACGCGCGAATTATTTGAAGAATTAGGCATTGAGTCGCCACAACTCGGACAGCACAACACGCTAACGCACACCTATCCCGACCGACGTGTCATTTTGGATATTTATCAAATTGACGAATATCGGCACACCGCCCACGGCAAAGAGGGGCAACAAATTGCGTGGGTGTTTCCCAAACTGCTCAAAAATTACACGCTGCTGCCCACAATGCCTGCGCTGATCAGCGCGATGGATTTGCCCGATAAATACTGGATTACGCCTGCCACCGAGCACGGATCCAAACAATGGATGGCGCAATTTGAGCGACAACTCAGCGACAACATTCGCCTCATTCAACTGCGCAGCAAAACCGAATTACCGCCCGCACTGATTGCCAAACTCAGCCAAAAATGCCAACAAAATCAAACCAAATTACTCCTCAATCTGCCCAACCAAAAGTTTGATTCTCCTGCGTGTGATGGCTATCATTTGAGCACCAAAACACTGCTGCAACAATCTAAGCGCCCCTGCGGTTATCAGCAACTTTTGGGTGCATCGGCACATTGTTTGAGCGAAGTTTTAAAAGCACAAACCCTCGGGGCGGATTTTGCGCTGATCTCCCCCGTCCAATTCACCAAAACCCATCCAAATGCCAAACCCATCGGCTGGGAATGTGCTGCTGAAATTGCGCATAAAGTGCAAATACCCGTGTATTTTTTGGGCGGAATGAAATCGAGCGATTTAGCACGTGCGCACAAACTCGGCGCACAGGGCATTGCGGGCGTGAGTGGGTTTTGACGTG
>CAZRUL010000023.1:0-5404 GCA_964603245.1 uncultured Piscirickettsiaceae bacterium | reverse complement strand
TTTTGACGTGAGTTTTGCAATCAAAAGTAAAAAATCAAAAAAGGCTTAAATAAAGCGAGTAAGTTTTACAAAGTTTGCGTCGTTTTACGGCAATGTGGCAAGCCTCAAATTCACTTTTTTGATCGCCAATTTTTAAACGTGGTTTGTCTGCTTCGGCTCAGCGTTAATTGCCCCTCTGGTGCGTCTTTTGTGATACTTGACCCCGCGCCGATAGTGGCATTTTTGCCGATAGAAACGGGCGCGATGAGTTGCACGTCCGAGCCCACAAACGCCCCGTCGCCAATCGTGGTTTGATGTTTGTGCGTCCCGTCATAATTACACGTAATCACGCCCGCGCCGATATTGACCGCACGCCCCATCACGGTATCGCCGATATAACTCAAATGAGAAATTTTAGAATTTGCCCCAATCCGCGATTTTTTCACTTCCACAAAATTCCCGATTTTGGCATTTTCGCCAATTTCAGTGTGCGGACGGATGCGCGCAAATGGGCCGATGGACGCACCGCTTTTAATGTGTGCATTTTCAATCACACAATTTTCCAGTATCGCCACGTTTTTGCCGATTTTAGAGTTTTTTATACTGCAATTCGGCGCAATTGTCACGCCATCTCCGAGCGAAATATCGCCCTCAAACACCACATTCACATCAATTGTGCAATCCAAACCAAACCTCAAATTCCCCCGACAATCAAACCGTTTTGGATCTCTCAAAGTCAGCCCGCGCGCCATAAAATCCTCTGCCTGTTTTGCTTGATATGCCCGCTCTAATCGCGCTAACTGGATTTTATCATTCACCCCAGCGACCTCAAAAATATCCCCGCTAATCACCGAAGCAATCGCTTGATTATCCGCCACCGCAAGTGCGACCAAATCCGTCAAATAATATTCTCCCTGTGCATTATCAGCGCGCAAATCCTGCAGATATTTGTCCAGCAACGAGCGACTGATTGCCATCATTCCCGTATTCACTTCGCGAATTTTTAGGATTTCCGAACTTGCATCTTTATGCTCAACAATGGCGCAAATATTTTGAGAGCAGTCGCGCACAATCCGCCCATAACCCGCGGGATTTTCCAAATTCACACTCAACACCGCAAAGCCCGTTTGCGCAGCTTTGTCAATCAAACGCACTAAAATCGGCTGGCTAATCAGTGGCACGTCGCCATACAAAATCAGCACGGTGGCATTTTCAGCCACAAACGGCGCAGCGCATTTGACCGCATCTCCCGTGCCGAGTTGCGCGGCTTGTTGCACCCAATTAATCGCTGTGTCATTCAGCGAGTGCTGCACCTGCTCGCTGGCAAATCCAATCACAATATGCACCTGAGAGACCAGCGATTTTGCCGTGGTGAACACGTGTTCTAATAAAGTTTTGTGTGCAATTTTGTGCAAAACTTTTGGCTTGAGCGAGTGCATTCGCGACCCTTTTCCAGCGGCTAAAATAATGGCGTGAACACAGTGCATAAAAAATCCTTTTTTGATTAAATGGCGTTGTGAATAATTTAAGCACAAATCCGCAAACCCGCACGCCCTTAAAATGATTGAAAATTATGACCGATATTTGTTATCACTGCGCCCTAGAAATTGACCCAAAATATCAGATTAGCGCGCCCATTCAAGGCACGTCGCGCCATTTTTGTTGCTCGGGCTGTGCCTGCGTTTGTGGCACAATTTTTGCAGCGGGATTGGACGCATTTTATACCCAGCAACAACACGCAATTTTGCCGAGTGTTGCACTGGAATATCCGCTTGAATTCTACGATTGCGACGCTTTTCAGCAGCCTTTTTTAGAACAGTCTGAGGCGGACACAAAAACCCTGACTTTACTCAGCGATGGGATTCATTGCGCCGCCTGTGTTTGGTTGATTGAGCGCGCGATCAGCGACATTGACGGGGTGATTTGGGTGCGTGCAAATCTGACCGACAAACGCATCAAAATTCACTGGAAAAACACCCTCAAACTCTCAGTCATTATTCAAAAATTGGCGGATTTGGGCTATGCCTCGGTGCCGTATGAGCCCAATATTGCCGAGCTCAAACAACAGCAAAAAAACAAAAAGATGCTTTACAGAATTGGCTTTGCGGCGTTTGCAATGATGAATCTTTTGTGGATTTCCATTGCCCTGTATTCGGGGGCAAATGAGGGCAAATATCACGCGTATTTTCAATGGCTGGGTTTTGCTTTGGCGACTCCGACCTTGTTTTATGCGGGCTTTGGGTTTTTGCAAAACGGCTATTTTGGCATCAAAAATCGTTTTATGAATATGGACGTGCCGATCAGCATTGGCGCATTGAGCACGTATTTTTATTCTATTTATGTGCTGTTTGGATTTTCCGCACACAATGAGGTGTATTTTGATACGGTGGTGAATTTTATTTTTGTGATTTTAATCGGGCGCTATTTGGAAGCTTCCAGCAAAAAAAATGCACTGTCTGCTGCCAATAGTCTCAAACAATTACGTCCAAAAATTGCACGGGTGAAATCGGGCAACACCGAAATTATCAAACCGATTGATGCGATTGCCATCGATGAAATTGTGTGCGTCAAATCGGGCGAGCGGATTGCGATGGATGGCGTAATCATCGCGGGCACAACGGAGGTGGATGAGTCGCTGATGAGTGGCGAATCACTGCCGATTTACAAAGGCGTGGGGGATTTGGTGCTGGCTGGCACGATGAACACGCTGGGCAGTATTTCGGTGAAAGTGAGCAAATTGGCGCGACAATCGGCACTCGCTCAGATTGTGGATTGGGTGGAAAATACCAAAGCTGGCAAAAGTCGGATTGTGCGCACGGTGGATAAAATCATTCCGTATTTTGTGAGCACAACACTGATATTGGCATTCGGCACTTTTTTTTATTGGCTGCCTGCGGGGTTTGATTTGGCACTACTGAGTGGGGTTTCGGTGCTGATTATTACCTGTCCCTGCGCATTTGGTTTGGCAACGCCGATGAGTGTTGCGGTGGCAAGTAGTGCGGCGGCGACCTTTAAAACGCTGATTAAAAATGGCGACGCGCTGGAAACATTACACCGCGTTAAACACGTGGTTTTTGACAAAACTGGCACGCTGACATTGGGCAAATTTCAAGTGGATGCGGTGGCAACGGTGATTGATAAAGCTCAATTTATTGCCATTTTGCACGCGCTTGAAGTGCATTCGGAGCACCCTTTGAGTCGTGCAATTATGCGGCTGAAAAGCACACATCGACCGCTGCAAGCCGACAATTTTAAAACCACTCCAGGGCGGGGAATCTGTGCAAATATTGAACAAATGCATTATCAAATTGGCACACTTGATTATCTCAAACACGGCCACACAGCCAAAAATAACACGACCGAAAACAATGCGACCGAAAATAACACGCTGATTGCACAATCATTGCGATTAGAAAAACAGGGCAAAACGTGCATTTGGTGTGCGGACGAGCAGCAAATTTTGGGCTTTGTTGCGCTCAGCGATAGCCTTAAAACGGATGCAAAATCGGTGGTTGCTGCGCTCAAAAAAATGGGTAAAAACGTGATAATGCTCAGTGGTGACAGCGAAAAAGTGGCACAAACGATTGCCCAACAAGTCGGCATTGAACACGTCATTGCGGGAGTTTTGCCGCGCGACAAAGCCCGCCACATTGCACGATTCCAACAAAGCGGACAAGTGCTGATGATCGGCGATGGGATTAACGATGCTGGCGCGCTGATTCAGTCCGATACCAGCATTGCGATTGGCTCGGGCAGTGACGTGTCGGTGCAACAGGCGGACACGGTGATTTTGAAAAATACGCTCACGCCGATTGTGCAATTGATGCAATTATCGGCTAAAACGCAAACAATTATCCATCAAAATATTGGCTTTGCACTTGGCTATAACGCACTCATGGTGCCACTGGCGATGGCGGGTTTTGTCAGTCCGTTATTTGCTGCGATTGCGATGCCGATTAGTTCGTTGATTGTGATTAGCAATGCGGCGCGGTTAAAAAATATAGCCGACACAAACGACAAAACCTAGAGGTAAGTTGGCGCGCAAAGCTTAATCACTGCATTTAAAAACAGTATAATTGTTCCCTTTTTCTATTGATTTGAGACGTTATGAAAGCAGATATTCATCCTAATTACAATCAGATTAAAGTGACTTGTTCGTGTGGCAATACGTTTGAAACGCACTCCACTATGGGCAAAAGCGAATTGCAGTTGGATGTTTGCTCAAGTTGTCATCCTTTTTACACTGGCAAGCAAAAAATTATGGACACTGCGGGTCGTGTTGAAAAATTCAAGTCGCGCTACGCTTCATTTAAGCGTTAAGTTTTAAAGATTGATTGACAACAAAACGGGCTGTTTGCGCGCCATGACGTATCCACTTTTCACCCCTGCAATATGTCCTTTGATTACATCAATGCTCTCCTCAAAAAACCCATCTCGCGCACGCCTATTTGGGTAATGCGTCAAGCGGGTCGCTACCTGCCAGAATATCGCGCCACGCGTCAAAAAGCAGGCGATTTTTTAACCCTGTGCAAATCTCCCGATCTGGCTTGTGAAGTCACTTTGCAGCCACTTGAGCGGTTTGATTTGGACGCTGCGATTTTATTCTCCGATATTTTAACGATTCCCGATGCGATGAATTTGGGGCTGTATTTTAGCGAAGGAGAAGGTCCAAAATTCACCCGTCCGATTCAAAATTTAGCCGACATTGAGCGTCTGCCCACGCAAATTATGGACGAGCTCAGCTACGTGACCGACGCTGTTTCCACCATCAAAAAAGCACTCAACGGCAGCACCCCGCTCATCGGTTTTACGGGCAGTCCGTGGACGCTGGCAACTTATATGATTGAGGGCGGATCCAGCAAAAATTTTGCCAAAGTTAAGGGCTTGATGTATGAAAATCCCGCACATATGCACCAATTATTAGACAAATTAGCTGACACAATTATTGCCTATCTCAACGGACAAATTCAAGCTGGGGCGGACTCGGTGATGATTTTTGACACGTGGGGCGGCGCACTCAACAAAGCCAGTTATGCCGAATTTTCCCTGCGTTATATGACCAAAATTGTGGATGGAATTCAGCGCAATTATCAGGGCAAAACGATTCCAATCACCCTATTTACCAAAGGCGGCGCGATGTGGCTGGAGCAAATTGCTCAAAGCGGTTGCGATGGCGTGGCGCTCGATTGGACGGTAGAATTAAGCGATGCACAACGGCGTATCGGCAGCAAAGTGGCATTGCAGGGCAATCTTGATCCGTGCGTGCTTTACGCCTCGCCTGAGACGATTCGCGCGGAAGTTAAAAAAATTCTTGCGCAATTTCAGGGCAACACGGGACATGTGTTTAATTTAGGGCACGGCATTTCTCCCGATGTCAATCCCGAGCATATGAAAGTGCTAGTTGACAGCGTGCATGAGTTTGGCG
>CAZRUL010000022.1:0-13046 GCA_964603245.1 uncultured Piscirickettsiaceae bacterium | reverse complement strand
TTTTGGCGGTTTTGGTTTTGACGGCAGCGGGCTTTTTACGGGTGGCAGTCTTTTTAATCTTAGCGGCGGCTTTCTTAACGGGGGATTTGCGTTTGCGGGTGGGGGTTTTGGATTCAATCTTGCCCGCGATGGCGTCTTTGCATTCTTTTAACGTCAGCTCGGCGGGATCTTTGTCGCCAAAGAATTTTTTAATGGTGATGTTTTTCTGTCCTTTGCCGCGTTTTTTACCATTCCAAATATAAGGACCGAAGCGACCGTTTAACACTTGGATGATGGTTTTATCAAAGGTCTTAATCACCCGCTCGGCATCAGCCTTTTCTTTGTCCGCAATCAATTCTAAGGCGGCTTCAAGCTCCACTTCCTCGGGACTAATCTCTTTGAGCGAGACATATTTCTTGCCGTATTGCAAATAAGGCCCGAAGCGTCCGTAATTGGCTTTGATGGTCTCGCCATCCGCGGTTTCACCGAGCGTGCGTGGCATTTTGAACAGCTCTAATGCCTCGTCCAGCGTAATGGTTTCAATATCCAGCGTGCCGCGCAATGAAGCAAAGGCAGGTTTGTCCTCATCGTCTTTGTGTCCGATTTGCGCAAACGCGCCGTAGCGTCCAAAGCGCACACTTACGGGCTTATTGGTCTTCGGGTCGGTGCCGAGCTCGCGCATTCCGTGGGTTTCTTCGCGTGAGATGTCAGCGGCGGCTTCAATTTGTTGATGAAAGGGTTCGTAAAACGTGCGCACCACGTCTTGCCACGGAGTATTTTGGCGGGCGATGGTGTCAAAGTCGTTTTCAAGTTTGGCAGTGAAGTGATAATCCACGATATTGCTAAAGTGTTTCACCAGAAAATCATTCAGCAAATACGCCACGCTGGTGGGGAACAGTTTGTTTTTCTCCGCGCCCGTGGTTTCACTCGGATGGGACTCAACAATTGCGCCGTTGGTGATTTCAATCAACTGATAGGGACGTTGCACGCCTTCGCGGGTTTCTTTGGAAATGTAATTGCGGTCTTGCACGGTGGAAACCATCGAGGCAAACGTGGAAGGTCTGCCGATGCCCATCTCTTCAATCTTTTTCACCAGCGATGCTTCGGTGTAGCGGGGCTTTGCGCGACTAAAGGTTTCTTTGGCTGCATAAGTTGCGAGGGTTAAATCATCGCCGATGCTCAACTCGGGCAATAGTTTGTCGTCAGAGGAAAGATAATTGTAAACACTGAGAAAACCAGGGAACACCAGCACTTCTCCGCTGGCAATAAACTGCTCATCGCGCCGCGACAGGGCAACTTTGATTTGGTTTTTTTGTAAAATGGCATCGCTCATTTGTGAGGCAAGCGTGCGTTTATAAATCAGCGCATAAAGTTTGGCGGCTTGTGCGTCTAGTCCATTGACTGTGGCGCGGCGTAGATCGGTGGGGCGAATGGCTTCGTGTGCTTCTTGGGCGCTGGCGTTTTTGGTTTTGTAAAATCGTGTCTTGTGATATTTGGCGCCATATTGCTCGGTGATGACTTGTTTGCTCGCCTCCATTGCCATATTTGACAGAGTGAAAGAGTCGGTTCGCATATAAGTAATTGCGCCTTCGCGGTAAAGGTTTTGGGCGAGGGTCATTGTTTGTTTAACGGAGAAGCCGAGTTTTTGTGAGGCTTCTTGTTGCAACGTGGAAGTGATAAAAGGGGGCTTCGGTGAGCGTTTGGCGGGTTTGGTTTCAATCGCATTCACGGTTAAAGTCGCATTCAACAAAGCTTGACTAAACTCTAACGCATCGGCGTGCGTGGCAAAGTCGCGACTCAGTTTGGTTTCAATCTGCACCCCTGTGGCGTGTGATAATTCGGCGCGGACTTTAAACGTGGTGTTGGCAGTGTGGGCAATAATCTCACGCTCACGTTCCACCACCAAACGCACCACGGGCGACTGCACTCTACCTGCTGAGCGCGCCCCTGAAATTTTGCGCCACAGCACGGGAGAGATTTCAAAGCCCACGAGTCTATCAATCACCCGTCTGGCCTGTTGTGCATCAACGAGGGCATAATCCACAATCCGCGGTTTAACAATCGCTTGGGTGATTGCGCTTTTGGTGATTTCGTGAAACACAATCCGCGGCGTGTCTTTGGGCAGATTGAGGGCTTCAAGCAAATGCCAGGCGATGGCTTCTCCTTCGCGATCCTCGTCCGTTGCCAGATAGATTGTGTCGGCGGATTTGACGGCGCGCTTCAGATCAGCAACCACTCTTTTTTTATCGGGACTGACCACGTAAGTAGGTTGGAAATTATTTTCTAAATCAATGCCCATATCTTTTTTAGGCATATCGCGAATGTGTCCAATGCTGGATTTCACGGTATAGTCTTTGCCTAAAAATTTCTCAATGGTTTTGGCTTTGGCGGGGGACTCAACAATAACAAGATTTTTTGACATTCGGCTGCTTCGGAAGTGGAAAGGAGAATGCCAAAATCAAGAGAAAAAATCGCAAGAAAAAATCGCGAGCACAATGATAAAAACAATCACAGGATTTGCGCGCTGATTTTGGCGGGGTTTAAGGGAGGGGAATTAGTGCAAAGTGTGATCTTTGGGATTGGAAAATATCAACGACTCCAGCCATTGATCGGTGGCATCGGAATCAATCGTGCTGTCGTCATTGCTCAACACCATCATCACAATCCATTTCAAATCGTCCAATGAAAGATTGGGCTCATCGAGCGTCATTACTTGATTGATGACCATTTCGCGCTGACTGCCCGTGAGTTGTCCGATGTCTTCCATAAATAACAAAAATCCGCGCGCGGTGGCATCTAATTTCATCCGCTCCGAAGTGGTGTAAATGCGCATACTGCCACCGCTTTCGGCAAATGGATTGGCACGAGCATCTTGAAAAGCGGCAATGTCTTCCAACCAACTCAGGGCTTTGTCAATACGGCGCGCATCAAATCCTGCTTGGGACAAATGCGCTTTGAGGGCGGTGTCATCAATCTCGTGGGGTTCGTTGTTGTCGCTGTCGTTATCCAATTCAAATAGATAATCAAACATATAAGTTAGCACATCCAGAATATTATTTGTCATTCAACACCTCACTTAATCAATACGTAATTTGAGCCATTCAGCCGAGCAACTTGGTTGTCAAACTCTAAGGTTAGTAGCTCAGTCGTTACTATTTGAGGACTGAGACCGCTTTTTTCAACGAGTGCATCAATTGTGATGGAATCGTAGCTGAGGTATTTTAGTAGGATGGAAGCGGGCGTGTGTGGGTTTTTTATGAACGCATCGGTTTGTGTCTCAATTGGCTTCTCAATTTGTGTGTCAATTTGCGTATTGATTGGTGAATCGGTTTGTGCAAACGAAGTGCTGAGGCTGGCTACTGGCGACAACATTTGCAACGCTTCCTGTGGCAAGGCTTGCAAAATATCCGCAGGCTCAGTGACCAACATCGCGCCCTGTTTGATGAGTTGATGACACCCAGCGCCGAGCGGATTGTGAATAGAACTGGGAATCGCAAACACTTCTCTACCCTGATCAGCGGCGAGTTTGGCAGTAATCATCGTTCCACTTTTGATACTTGCCTCCACCACCAGCGTGCCCAAACTCAACGCACTAATAATGCGATTGCGTTTTGGAAAATTGTGCGCAATCGGTGCAGTGCCGATGGCAAATTCTGATACCAAAGCCCCTTGCATACTAATTTGATGAGCGAGGGATTTGTGTTTGGCGGGATAAATTCTGTCCAGTCCCGTGCCACACACGGCGATGCTTTGTTGTTTGGCATTCAGTGCGCCGATATGTGCCTCGCTGTCAATCCCCACTGCCATTCCCGAGGTAATTATCAATCCCGCTTTGGCTAAATCCGTGGCGAATTGTTGGGCGTTTTGCGCCCCGCCCGGGGTGGGATTGCGACTGCCGACAATCGCTAATTGCGGACGCGATAAACACTCTAAATCGCCACGCACATACAACACAGGTGGCGGATCGGAAATCACTTTAAGCCGCTCGGGATAATGTTTGTCAATCAAAGTAATGAGGTGGCAATGCGCGTTTTGTTGCCAATCCAAATCTTTGGCGACCAACGTGGCTAAATTTTTAATCTCCAACTGTTGCAAAAAATCCAGCGTCGGCTGCCTAAAAATCCCAGACTTGCGGCGCACTTCTGGGCTGGCGCGCAACACTTGCTCGGGAATTTCAAAATATTTCAGTGCTTTGTAAAAAGTGCGAATGCCGAGCCGAGGCGCTTGCAATAATATCAGCCAATACAATAAATCCATAAATTGGGTGCTGTGAGTGAATGGCGGATTATGTTATAGAAACGCGGGGTAATTATGGTAGAATTCGCCGCTTTTGAATTATTTTTTTAAGCTATGAAAAGAACATTCCAACCCAGCGTGTTAAAACGCAGACGCACCCACGGTTTTAGAGCAAGAATGAGCACGCGTGCAGGACGTGCTGTGATCAATGCCCGCAGAAGAAAAGGGCGCAAACGCCTCACCGTGCAATAGCGAACAACTCTTTTAAACGGATAACCCTTTTAATGGATTGTCAATTTGCCCGTCGCGCGCGTATTTTAAAAGCCAAAGAATACAGTCTGGTTTTTAAACAAGGGCGCGCAATCAAAGGAAACCATTGGAAAATCATCGCAAAACCTGCCATCAAATCCGCCGATAAACCACGCCTAGGTTTGGCAATTTCAAAAAAAGTGTGTCGGCTGGCGGTGGATAGAAATCGCCTCAAACGCATCGCACGAGAAACGTTTAGGCAGGCTCAAAGTGAGTTTGCTGGCTGGGAGTTTGTGGTGCTGGCAAAACACACAAAGTCTGCGCGTCGCGCGCATAATCTGGCGCTGTCCAGTGAGTTGTTGGATTTATTTCGGCGCGCGGGTCGGACGACATAACGCCGATTGATGATGCGTTATTTGTTGCTGATTCCGATTAAATTGTATCAATGGCTGATCAGTCCGCTGCTCGGGTCTAATTGTCGTTTTCTGCCGACTTGCTCGCAATATACGTTTGATGCCATTGCACAACACGGGGCTTATCGGGGTTTGAAATTAGGCGCAAAACGCATCAGCAAATGTCATCCGTGGCACGAGGGCGGATTTGATCCAGTGCCCAAAAAATAAAATCGTGGCGAAATTAAGCCTTTAAATTGAGGGCTATCTCTTGCAATACGTGGGCATATTAACGGTAAAATTCTCGGCTGTTTTTTGGGTTTTGTCACGCACGCACAATACCGTTAAAAACCCTTTATTAATCAACCAAAAATCTCATGGATAATCAAAAAATCTTTCTTGTTATTGCTATTTTCTTGAGTGTTTTCTTGTTGTGGGATCAATGGGAGGTGCAACACACCACCGACAAAAACGGGCGGGTTGTCAGCCAAACTCAAATCACGGGCTTTGCCAGTAGCGCACCCAATAACAACAGCAGCGCTAACATTCCCAATCAGCCAACTCAAACCCAATTCGCACAAAATCCAGCCTCAGACGTGCCGAGTGTGAGCACTACTCAAATCAGACTGAATTTACCCAAAAACCCCAGCCCAGCCGACTACCCGTTTACCACCGTCACGACGGATTTGCTCAGCGTAGAAATTAGCCACAAGGGCGGTACGATTCAAAGCGCACTGCTCAACGCCTATCCTTTAACACTGGAAGACACGCAAAAATTTCAATTATTGAGCAATCAAAACAACACGTTATTTCAGGCGCAAAGCGGGCTGTTGCCGCACAATAAATTGCCCACCCATCACGCTGCTTTTTCCTCAGAGCACGCGGATTATCAACTAGAGGGCGAAACGCTCACCGTGCCATTTGTCTGGCGCAATGATCAGGGTATTACCGTGATTAAGAATTTTCATTTTCAACGCGATAGTTATGTGGTGAGTGTGGATTATCAGGTGACGAATGACAGTAATGATGCGCTGACGTTAAATAGTTACACCCAATTATTGCGCAATCCCGTGGAGCAGGGCTCGCGGATTATGCCCACTTTTACGGGCGGGGCCAGGTACGACGATCAAGACGTGTATGAAAAAATTGATTTTGAGGATTTTAATTCCGAACCCAAAACATCTTCTAAAGGCGGCTGGCTGGCAATGGTGGAGCATTATTTCTTTGCCGCGTGGATTCCTGATAAAAACAGCGTGCATAATTTTTCCGCCAGCGCTCGTGGCAATAACCGCCTGCTCACCACCGTCAATCCGTCTGTCGTGATTGCCGCTGGGGCGAGTGCCACCCTGCCTGGCAACGATCTCTACATTGGCCCGAAAGAACACATTCGGATTGGTAAATTAGCCGCTGGGTTGGATAAAACCGTGGATTACGGCATCTTGTTTATTATTGCCAAACCGTTGTCCGAATTATTACACTGGATTTACAGTTGGCTGGGCAGCTGGGGCGGGGCGATTATTCTGCTCACTATTTTAATCAAATTGGCGTTTTACAAATTGTCCGAAAAATCGTATCGCTCAATGGCAGGAATGCGCAAATTAGCCCCGAGATTGGCGAGTTTGAAAGAAACTTACGGCGACGATAAACAAAAATTAGGGCAAAAAACGATGGCACTTTACAAGCAGGAAAAGATCAATCCTGCCTCGGGTTGTTTGCCGATTTTGGTGCAAGTGCCGGTATTTTTGGCGCTGTATTGGGTGTTGTTGGAAATGGTAGAATTGCGTCAAACGCCGTTTGGGTATTTGACTGATTTATCCGCGCAAGACCCCTACTACATTTTGCCGGTGATTATGGGCGTTTCAATGTTTATCCAGCAAAAATTAAACCCGCCGCCACCTGATCCGATGCAGGCAAAAATTATGATGTCATTGCCGTTTGTGTTTACAATTTTCTTTTTGTGGTTTCCATCGGGACTCGTTTTATATTGGGTGGTCAATAACGTTTTGTCAATCGCTCAGCAATGGGTGATTAATAAACGCATCAATGGATAATTGGGGTTTTTAGCCGATGTTAGATTTAACGCGCGAAGACAGTTATCAATATTGGCGGGATGAAAAAATCGCCCGCGCGCCGCTTAAATTAAGCGATTGTATGCTAGAAATTCACGACCCGTTTAAACTCACCGCCAGCGAAAAAAACAAACTTTTAACCTTGTGTCAAAACACGGGCTTTGCGCTGTTTTCACTCGCGGCGCAAAACGATTATCCGAGTGCGATTATTCAGTTTAATCAACAATTAGGCTTGGTGGATTTTGATGCGCATTTATATGCAAAACACCACGGACTGGCTTATATTACGCCCACCAATCACCACGAAAAACGCGCCTTTATTCCCTACACTGACAAAGCCATCGGCTGGCACACCGACGGTTATTACAACACGCTCGCGCAACGTATCCGCGCTTTTTCTTTGTTTTGTGTTAATCCTGCGGACAATGGCGGTGAGAATGCTTGGATTGATCCGCAAATGGTGTATGTGTTGTTGCGCGAGGCAAATCCCGAAGTTGCCAAAGCATTGACCCACCCCGAGGCGATGACGATTCCTGAGCATCGCGCGGATGGCAAAGTTCGGCGCGCCACTGCCACAGGGGCAATATTTTTTATGGACGAGCCAAGCGCAGAACTATCGATGCGCTACACGCAGAGAGGCAAGCACATTAAATTTTGCAATTCCACCGAAATCACCCAAGCGGTGGATTGCTTAAATGCATTACTGAACCATCGCACCGAGTATCATTTTGAGCACAAAATGCACGCAGGACAGGGCATTATTTGCAATAACATTTTGCACAAACGCGCGAGTTTTGTGGAGGACATAGCCCGTCCGAGATTGTTGCTCAGAGGGCGATACTTTAATCGGTTGCGCCCGAACGAGTGTTAGTTGAACGACGACACATTACATTATTTAATTGATTGAGACGAATATTAACTTGTGAGTGATTTAAAAACAATTTTCAATGCCAACGCCGTGTTGCGCGAATTCTATTCCATAGATTTGTCCAAACTGTGCCAGCACACCGTCCCAGCCGATTACAAAGCAGGCGAGGTTATTTTTTCAATTAACGAAAGCGTGCAGACTTATTACGTGATCGAACAGGGCAGTGTGTTGCTGACCAGTGAATTGGGCGAGGAGCGCGTGTTAAGCAACCACGAATCGTTTGGCGATGAATGCGTGGTGGGGCTGGGTGTGGCATTTTGCACCGTGGTGGCGCAGTCGGATTGCAGACTATTGTTGATTAGCAAAGCGGCAATGATCAATCTAAATCAAGCAAAAACCAACGAATTTTCCAAAAAGAACCTGTTTCATAACATCGGCAAGGAGCGTTGGCAAAACAAGCCTGCTCGCAAAAACACATCCGCTAAGCCCGCCTATATTGGCAATGCCGTGGCGTGGCTGTCGTGCATTCTTTTGCCGATGCTGATTGTGTATGCGCTCTCTTATTTAGACTATCCGCCGAATATCAACCAAAGCTCACTGATCTACATCTTTCTCTCCGCCGTGTTTATGTGGTATCTCAGATTGGTGCCAGAGTTTATTCCCGCGCTGTATTTGTTGTTAGGCACGATGCTGTTATCGCTCGCCCCTGCGAGTGTGGCGCTGAGTGGATTTTATTCGAATGCTTTTTTCTTGGCGATTGCGTTATCCGTGCTGGCAGCGATTATTAAAATCTCGGGGCTGAGTTATCGGCTGTTGCTGTATTTATTTTATTTGTTGGGCAATCATAAATTTTGGCGACACTTTGCGTTGTTCTTTTCAGGGGCTGTGATTACCCCGATTATTCCAAGCGCAAACGCTCGCGCCACGATGGTCTCTCCTTTGTTTGAAGAAGCATTGTCATTGCACAAAACCAAAAAAGGTTCGATGGAGTATCAACGAATGCTCGCCACTACGGTGGGTGGGTTTAGTCTATTGTCGGCAATATTTCTCACCAGTAAATCGGTCAATTTCATCGCCCTCGGAATGTTGTCAGTGCAAGATCAATATAACTTCCAGTTTTACAATTGGCTGGTGTCTGCCGCTCCCGTTGCGCTGGTTTTAATTCCGTTTTATGCGTTCTTCAGTTGGCTGATGTTCCGCAATAAATCCGAGGATTGTATTAACACCCAATTCCTCAAGCAACAAATCCACATCTTGGGCAAGTTCTCAATGAGTGAGGTGTTTGCCGTATTCGCCACGATCATTTTTGGCTTTATTGTGCTGGGCAGCAATGTTCACAACTTAGAGATTTCGTGGCTGGCGTTATTCTTAGCGGTGTGTTTGTTTATTATGGGCATCTTAACTCGGGCCAATTTTAATACCTCCATTGACTGGGATTTCCTCATCTTCTTGTCCATTTTGCTGGGCTTTGCCAACACCGTTAATTATCTGGAGATTCCGCAATGGATGGGACACTACACGGGCTGGATTACCGACATCATCCACACGGGCTTTGCTGCATTTGCGCTGGTATTGTCGGCGGCGATTTTTGTGCTGAGGCTGCTGCTGCCGATTAATATCACCGTGATTATATTGGCAGGTGTGCTGATTCCTGTGGTCGCCGATACAGGCATTAGCCCTTGGCTGGTGGTGTTTATGATCTTGTTATTAGCAGAAAGCTACACTTATAATTTTAGTGCCTCGTATGTGATGCAATTTTTATCCTCCATTGACGACAACGCCTCGTATCCGCGCATTATCTGGCTACAAGTGATTGTCTATTTGGTCAAAGTGCTAGCAATCTTGGCAACCATCCCCTACTGGGTTTCTATAGGACTTTTGGTAGAATCATAATGAATAATGTGAAATTTGATCGGCGCAAAATTGGCCCAGTGTTGTTTATCGCTGTCACAGGCTGGCTGTTGTATTTGGCAGTGTCTAACACCCCCACTGTGCTTATTTTGCACAGTTATAACGTAGATTATATTTGGACTAACCTCATCGATGCAGAGTTAGAAGATGGACTGAGAAAGCGTCCCCACATCAAAAGTCAGTTTTTTTATATGAACAGCAAACGCACTTACAACAAAGCCACTGAATCCTCCACCCACAAAGTGATTCAACGCTACAGCCCCGATATCATCATCGCCTTTGATGACAATGCGCAAGTCTTTCTCTCCAAATATTATCTGGATTCTGACATTAAAATTGTGTTTGCTGGCGTGAATGGCAAAGTCCATAAATACAACTATATTGACAACGACAATATCACAGGCATCTTTGAGCGCAAACCCATAGACGGCATTTTGTTCGTGCTCTCAACCCTCAACAACTTTTACAAAACCCCCAAACACACCAACGTTACCCTGCTTGGCGATAAGACCACCTCAAGTAAACAAGACGTGGAGTATTTACTCACTAAAGATTGGAAGGATTTCAAATTCACCAACAAATTTGTCAAACGCTTCTCAGAATGGAAGACCTTCATTCTTTCATTAGAAAAGCTCAAAACCCATCATCTACTCGTCTCTGGCTATCGCAAATTATTGGAAGACGACCGAGGCGGCGTCAAAAACACCACCCGCTACGTGCATCACGACGAAGTGGTTAAATGGACGCTGGCTAACACTAAGATTCCCATCTTGGGCTTAAACATCTTTGCCGCTGCCGATGGACTTCCCTTGTCTATCGGTGCATCTCCCACCGAGCAAGCAGAGGTAGCACTTAATTTAGTGGATAAAATCCTCTCAGGCACTAAGCCTGGCGCGCTCACCTATCGCTACCCCGAGTATTACAATATCGGCATCAACGAAACCGCACTGCGCAATTCTAATTTCAGCGTCCCTAAGTTCTTTAAATCATTCGCGGGCTCTTCGCACAACATCTATCAATAACGCAGCGCCCTCAAACCTCGCGATCGCAAGCCTGACACCAGACTTATGCAAGACACCGTAGCCAATTCCGCCCTTAAAATCCACCAGCATTGGCTGAATATTGCCCGCCAACGTCCCTCCGAGAATTTTAACGCGCGCCCGAGCACTCCCATCTCTTTGGTGGTGATTCATTCCATCTCGTTGCCCAATGGCGCATTCTCCCAGCCCTACATTGAGCAGTTCTTTACCAATCAACTGGACTTCAACGCACACCCTTCCTTTGCCAGCCTCACACATCTCAAAGTCTCGGCGCATTTGTTGATTCAGCGCGGTGGCAACGTGGTGCAATTTGTGGCATTTGACCAGCGCGCGTGGCACGCGGGTGTCTCTGTTTTTCACAATCGCAACAATTGCAACGATTTTTCCATCGGGATTGAGCTGGAAGGCGATGAGATAACGCCCTACGCGCCCGCGCAATACCGCATTTTAAGGCGCGTGCTGGTTTGTCTCAAAGCCCACTATCCGATTATTGACATTGTCGGACATAATGAAATTGCCCCAGGGCGCAAAAGTGATCCTGGCAAAGCATTTGACTGGCAACGCATTCGCGATTTAAAGCCCAAAAGTCCGCCCGTTTAACGCCACTCACTCATTCGCGCGCGCCATTCAAACGCCCACATTTAGCATTCAAACGCCCACCCTCAAAACGACCCCTCAAATCACTCAAGCCCCCACGATGCCCCCTCAAAATCCACCTCAAATGCCTGCAAACATTCTCCTCAAAGCCAAAGCCATCAAATTGATTATCTTTGATGTGGATGGGGTGCTGACCGATGGCGGATTGTATTTCTCCGATGCGGGGATGGAGTTTAAGCGGTTTCATTCGCTGGACGGGCACGGCATTAAAATGCTCAAACAATACGCAATTGAGCCCGCGGTGATTTCAGCGCGCAATTCAAACAACGTCGCGCACCGAATGAAAAACCTTGGCATCACCCATTATTATCAGGGACAGACCGACAAACGCATCGCGTTTCATCAGTTGCTGGCATTGCTGGATTTGAGCGCGCATCAAGTGGCATATATGGGCGATGACGTGATTGATTTGCCCGTGATGACCCGAGTCGGGCTGTCAATTGCGGTGGCAAACGCGCACGACACGGTGAAAAAACAGGCGGATATGACCACGCTCAAAACAGGCGGCAATGGCGCGGTGCGTGAGGTGTGTGATTTATTGCTCAGGGCGCAAAACAATTACGATAGGGCGATGGCTGTGTATTTGAAATAAGGCACGAGGGGCGTATTCAAGACTGAAAATGGAGTATTGCCGATTGGAAATGGGCTTACAGCACCTGCAAATGCTCCTACAGCACCTGCAAAAATCTTTTTTGAGGCTTAAAAAATCTTTTTTGCAGCGACGACACTGCCTAAATCCCGCTTTTTTAAAGCACCACGCGCCCTAAAAATGCTGGAATAATATCCCATTTTTTCTAACCACATCACGCTTTATGAAACGCTTCCACGAATTGCTCGCTTACAACAAAGCCTGGGCTGCCAACATCAAACAAAAAGAGCCCGATTTCTTCACAAAACTGGCAGAAAAACAAATCCCAAAGCATTTGTGGATTGGCTGTGCGGATGCGCGCGTGTCGCCAGAATTGATGCTGGACTTGAAACAGGGCAATATGTTCGTCCATCGCAACATCGCGAATATGGCAATCAACACCGACTTTAATTATCTCTCGGTGCTGCAATATGCGGTCGAGGTGCTGAAGGTGGAACACGTGATTGTGTGTGGGCATTATGGCTGTGGTGGCGTGAATGCCGCGCTGGACAATAACAAGCTCGGTTTGATTGACAACTGGCTACAACCGATTAAAAGCACGCTGGAAGTGCATCATCAGGAATTGGCGGCGTTGGAGGGCACGGCAAAAATTAACCGTGCTTGTGAGCTGAACGTGATCGCTCAGGTGCAAAATGTGTGTGATAGTTCGGTGATTCAACAGGCTTGGCAGGATGGTGCGAAGGTGGCAGTGCACGGCTGGATCTTTGATATGAGCAGTGGGATTGTCAGCGCCCTGTTTGAAGGAGCGACCAAAGCATCGCCAAACATTGCATTTGAATCATCAGACTCCTGAGCCAAACATTAAACTCCTGAGCCAAACATTGCCCTGAAAAATGTGCTGCAAACAATGGCATTGCCAGCCGTCGCATTGCCAGCAAATACCTTTCAGGCAGACGTGAAAACGCCACGAAAACCGTGGCGCTTAACCCTATTTAATCGTTACAAAGTCAATCACAAGCATCTGAATCAAGATGTCCTCTTAGCGTACAACCCCAA
>CAZRUL010000021.1:0-13429 GCA_964603245.1 uncultured Piscirickettsiaceae bacterium | reverse complement strand
GGCGTTAGCGCGGGCTTTAGCACCGTCTCCTTCATTGTTATTATTGGATGAGCCATTTTCCAGTTTGGATCCAACCCATCGGCAGGTGTTGGCGGATCAAGTGCGTAGTATTTTGAAACAGTCTAATATGACGGCGATTTTGGTGACGCACGATGCGGCTGAAGCGACGGCATTTGCGGATCGGGTTGGGGTGATTCAAGACGGACGACTACATATAGATATAGACACATCGTCTGATTCGATTTAATTTTTTTTATAAACTACAGGAATACTGATGAACATTATTCGTTTTACAACAACACTGGCTGTGATGACAGCCCTATCAACGGTCTTTATTGCCCCTGCTTCGCTGGCGCATTCTTCGCTTGCGAATTCGTCTGGTGGAGTGGATGAGATTACGGTTTATAGCGCACGCAAAGCGCATTTGATTGAGCCTTTGTTTAAGGCATTCACGGATGAGACGGGGATTCACGTGAATTATTTAACAGGCAAGGGCGGGGCGTTGATTGAGCGGCTCAAACTAGAGGGCAAGCACACGAAAGCGGATATGTTAATGACGGTGGATGCGGGCAATCTTTGGTATGCAGGCACACAAAACATCTTTCAGCCTGTCGTCTCGGCAACGTTAGCGGGCAACATTCCGAGTTATTTGCGCGACCCTAAAGGTTTGTGGACGGGGTTATCGGTGCGTGCGCGCACAATGGTTTACAACTCAAATAAAGTCAAACCTGCCGAACTCTCCACGTATGCGGATTTGGCAAGCGACAAATGGCAGGGGCGGTTGTGTTTGCGCACCAGCAAAAAGATTTACACCAAATCATTGGTGGCCTCACTCATTTATCATCACGGCGAGTCAAAAGCAGGGGCGATTGTGCGCGGCTGGGTGGATAATCTGGCTGCCACGCCGAACGCCAAAGATTCACACGTGATGCGCGCGATTGTTGCGGGGCAATGTGATGTGGGTTTGGTGAACACGTATTATTATGGGCGCTTGCTGGAGAAGTCTCCGAATACACCGCTGAAGTTGTTTTGGGCAAATCAACACACCACGGGCGTGCACGTCAATGTGTCGGGTGCAGGCGTGACCAAATACGCACCGAATCCAACGGGTGCGGTTCGTTTGTTAGAATGGCTGTCGGGTGCGAGCGCGCAAACCATTTATGGCGCGTTGAATAAAGAATATCCTGCGAATCAAAACATTGCCTCAGATGCGGTGGTGTCAGCGTGGGGAGATTTTAAACAAGACAAAATGAATTTATCAAACGCAGGGGTTTTGCAGGCGGACGCGGTTAAATTGATGCAAATCCAAGGCTATCGGTAGTTTTTAAAACGAGCAATGGTGGCGTGAATTGTGACATAAATAATGAAAGCACATTGTCTCAGTAGTAATCTTTGGATTGGCGCACTCGCGGGCTTAGTCGCGTTGCCGATACTGGTGGTGGCGCTGGCGTGGGTGTTTCCAGCCAATGAGTTGTGGGCGCACTTTACGCAACATTTATTGGCGGACTTGGTGGGTGACACTGCTATTTTGCTGATTGGCGTTGGCGTGGGCGTGACGCTGTTGGGCACAAGTTTGGCGTATTTGGTGGTGATGGTGGAATTTCCAGGCAACAAATGGCTGGAGTGGGCGTTGTTTTTGCCGTTTGCGATTCCTGCGTATGTGTTGGCGTTTGTGTATTTGGGCGTGTTTGATTATTCGGGCTATGCGCAAGTGTGGCTGCGCGCCGTGTTTGGCTGGTCGGGGTTTGATATTCGCACGGGTGCTTGGGCGATTACACTGACGTTTGTGTTGGCGTTTTATCCCTACGTTTATATGATGAGTCGGGCGGCGTTTCAGCGCCAGAAGATTGCAATGATTGAGGCGGGTAAATTGTTGGGTGCGTCTCCGTTGCGGGTGTTTTTAAAGATTGCGCTGCCGCTCGCACGTCCCGCGGTGGCAGCGGGATTGTTGGTGACGCTGATGGAGACGTTGGCGGATTTTGGCGCGGTGAGTTTGTTTAATTATGACACACTGACCACGGCGATTTATTCAGCGTGGGGCGATTTTCGCTCGATTGAAGTGGCAGCACAGTTGGCATCTTTGCTGGTGTTGCTGGCATTCTTGCTGATTTATTTTGAGAAAAAGGCGCGCGGTCAAGCCAAATATTACGCCGAACAAGTGGTGGCACAAAAACCCTACCGAGCGCGCGGATTGTGGGGCTGGTTGATTGCTGGCGGGGTGTTTGGGGTATTTATGCTGTCGTTTGCATTGCCGATGTTGCAATTGTTAATTTGGGGCTGGGCATCATTTGGCGCGGAGTGGAGTGCGAAGTATTTTGATTTGATTGTCTCAAGCGTGATTTTGACAATTGGCGCGGCACTAATGACGGTGACTATTGCTACCGTGCTAACGTTGCCAGGGCGGTGTCGTGAGGGCTGGTGGCTGAGCCTCGCGATTCGGCTGGCGACATTGGGTTATGCGTTGCCAGGCTCGGTGATGGCGGTGGGGCTGCTTTACGGCGTGAATCAAATCTCGGTGGTGAGTGTTTATTTTGGCGGCGAATCCATCAATCATTTGGTGTTTGGCTCAATTTTGTTGCTGTTGTTTGCGTATGTTTCGCGTTTTATGGCGATTGCGTATGGCTCAATTGAGGCAAGCACGCAACAGATTAAACCTGTTTACACGCACAGTGCGCGGCTTTTGAGGGCGACGCGCGCGCGCCTGATTTGGCAGGTGTATTTGCCGATGATGCGCCCTGGGATTTTGGCGGGCGGATTGTTGGTGGCAGTGGATGTGTTGAAGGAGTTGCCCGCGACTTATTTATTGCGCCCATTTGGCTGGGATACGCTGGCGATTGGGGTGTATGAATTAAGTGCGGAAGGAATGTATGAGCGTGCGAGTGTGCCTGCATTGCTGATGGTGTTATTTGGGGCGTTGTTGATGTGGCTGTTTCGCTATTTTGACCAAAAATATGCCTTATTGAAATAGATTGAACGGGTTTAAATACTGCGAATATTCAAATCATTAATTAGTAAAATTCCTCAAATCATCACGGATTTTAGGCGGGCAACAATGACAAATACATTTTTAAATATCAAAGGCGTGCGCTGTGCTGCGATTGCTGCGGGCATTAAACAAGCGCAAAATTCTGCGTCAAATAGCAATCCGTTGGACACCGACAAATTGGATTTGGCGTTGATTGTGCTGAGTGATGATGCGCAAACGGCGGCGGTTTTTACTCAAAATGTGTTTTGTGCCGCACCTGTGATTGTGGCGAAAAATCATCTCAATCATCCGATTCGTGCGTTGATTGTTAATAGTGGCAATGCGAATGCGGGCACGGGAGTGGGCGGTGGTAGTCGCGGGCTGGAAAACGCGTATCAGATTTGTCAATGGGTCGCGGCCGCGCTGGGGATTGCGCCCGAGCAGGTGTTGCCGTTTTCCACGGGGGTGATTGGACAGCGTTTGCCGATGGCGTGTTTTGAGGACAATATTCAAAATTTAGTGATGCGGCTTTCTGCGCATCATTTGCCCGAGGTGGCGCGTGCGATTCTCACCACTGATTTGGTGGAAAAAACCACCACCGAGCAAATTCAAATCAATGGCAAAACCGTGACGATTAGCGGAATGAGCAAAGGCTCGGGGATGATTCGCCCCGATATGGCAACGATGCTGGGCTTTATTTTTACTGACATTGAAGCCACGAGTGCGCAGCTGCAAACGTGTTTGAGTGTGGCAGTGGATCAGTCGTTTAATCGCATCACCGTGGATGGCGACACGTCCACAAACGATGCCTGCACGCTGAGTGCGACCGCGACCTCTGGGGTGAATATTGCCGAGGGAATGGCGCAATTTCAACAAGCATTGAATAAAGTGGCGCAAACTTTGGCGCACAAAATTATCAAAGATGGCGAAGGGGCGACTAAGTTTGTGGAGATTTGTGTGCGCGGCGGGGCAAGTCAGCGCGATTGTTTGGAAGTGGCTTATACGGTGGCGCATTCGCCGCTGGTGAAAACGGCGCTGTTTGCCTCGGATGCAAATTGGGGGCGGATTTTGGCAGCGGTTGGGCGCGCGAATATTGCCGCACTTGAGGCGCAAGCGGTGAGTATTTATTTAAATGAGGTGCGGGTGATTTGCGACGGTGAGATTGACACGGATTACACTGAATCTTTGGGCAGTGCGGAGATGGCTAAAACCGAGATTGTGATCGGTATTGTGATTGGCAACAGTGCGCGAGTGGAGCGGGTTTGGACGTGTGATTTGTCGCACGACTACATTCGCATCAACGCGGAATATCGTTCGTGAGCGTGTTTTGTGAGCGGATTGCCTGTATTTGAGATAGCTAACTATTGGCAATGATAAATGCTTTGAAATGTTGCGCCATCGGTGAGAGCGTATCACGCGCTTGATGCACCACGTACCAGTGGCGAACGATGGGGAATTTATCCACGTTGAGCTGTTTGATGATGCCGTTTTGCAATTCTAATTGAACCGTGTGTTTTGACACAAATCCAATCCCCAGCCCTGCTTGAACTGCCTCAATAATCGCTTCGTTGGAATTAATTTCAATGTTTGAATTAAATTCCAAACCCGTGATGCGCTCAATCGTCATTCGCGTGCCAGAGCCTAATTCGCGGGTAATCAAAATCTCGCGATTGAGGGCTTTGATAGAATTGCACTTTTTTTGCAATAACGGGTGTTCGGGGTGGGCGATGGCAATCAGTGGATTTTCCATAAAAGCCTGAGTGGTCAACGCCATATCGTTGGGCGGCTCGCCCATAATCACCAAATCTGTTTGATGATTGTTGAGTTTTTTGAGCAGCGATTTGCGATTTGTTACCTCTAAATGAAACGACATTTTTGGGTGTTGTTGCTTAAACTTCGCCAAAATCCTGCTCACAAATGAATTCGTCGTGGTCGCCACCGCGATGTGCAAATGCCCTGTTTCTGGGTTGAGTGTTTGCTCAATGTCGCACTGGGTTTGCTCTAATTTAGCGATGACTTCAAGACAGGTTTGATGCATTTTTTTGCCGATAAAAGTCGGGCGGATGGTTTTGCCTTTGATATTCACTAAATCCGCGCCGATATTTTGCGTTAATTGTTGGATTTGCATATAAACCGCGGGCTGAGTGAGGTGCAATTCTTTGCTGGCTTTGGTGAAACTTTTGAGACGCACCACGGCTTCAAAGCTGTAGAGTTGTTTTAAAGTGTATTTAATCATCAAAAAAATTTATGATTTATTAAAAAAATACTATTTTACATTATTTATTTGAGCGATATAATGACCGCTAATTTCACAACAGGAGAGCTGAATGGCTAAGGTTTATAATGCAGGTGTAAAGGACTACCGAGAAACGTATTGGATGCCCGATTACACCCCGAAAGACACGGATATTTTAGCGTGTTTTAAAATTACACCACAAGACGGTGTTCCCCGTGAAGAGTTGGCAGCAGCAGTTGCAGCTGAATCTTCTACAGGCACTTGGACAACCGTTTGGACGGATCTATTAACTGACTTGGATCATTACAAAGGTCGTTCTTACGCAATTGAAGACGTGCCAGGTGATGACACTTGTTTTTATGCATTTGTGGCTTATCCGATTGATTTATTTGAAGAGGGATCTGTTGTCAATGTAATGACTTCTTTAGTGGGCAATGTGTTCGGATTTAAAGCACTGCGCGCTTTGAGACTTGAAGACATTCGTTTTCCAATTGCCTATGTGATGACTTGTAATGGTCCGCCACAAGGCATCAGCATGGAACGTGATATTTTGAACAAATATGGTCGTCCATATCTAGGTTGCACGATTAAGCCTAAATTAGGTTTGTCTGCGAAAAACTACGGCCGTGCTTGTTATGAAGGACTTCGTGGCGGACTAGATTTCACCAAAGACGATGAAAACATTAACTCACAGCCATTTATGCGTTGGAGGGGTAGATTTGATTTTGTGATGGAAGCGATTCATAAAGCCGAAGCTGAAACAGGCGAGCGCAAAGGTCACTACTTAAATGTAACCGCTGCCACCACTGATGAAGCGATGAAACGTGCTGAGTATGCCAAAGAAATTGGCGCACCTATTATTATGCATGACTACATCACTGGCGGTTGGTCAACTAATACACAGTTAGCACAATGGTGTCAAGACAACGGTATGTTGTTGCACATTCACCGCGCAATGCATGCAGTGCTTGATCGCAATCCGCATCACGGTATTCATTTCCGCGTGTTGGCTAAAATCTTGCGTTTGTCTGGTGGCGATCACTTGCATTCTGGCACAGTTGTTGGAAAATTAGAAGGCGATAGAGCAGCAACACTTGGCTGGATTGATATTATGCGCGATTCTTTTATTAAAGAAGATCGCTCACGTGGTATTTTCTTTGATCAAGATTGGGGCGCGATGCCAGGTGTGATTCCTGTTGCCTCTGGCGGTATTCACGTATGGCATATGCCAGCACTGGTGAATATTTTCGGTGATGATTCGTGCTTGCAGTTTGGCGGCGGCACACTCGGACATCCGTGGGGCAATGCTGCAGGAGCTGCGGCGAATCGTGTTGCGGTTGAGGCTTGTGTTGAGGCTAGAAATACTGGTCGTGAATTAGAGAAAGAAGGTAAAGATATTTTACAATCTGCTGCTAAACACAGTCCTGAGTTGGCAATTGCGATGGAAACTTGGAAAGAAATCAAGTTTGAATTTGACACAGTTGACAAGATTGACGTAGCGCATAAATAAAGTATTGCTTACTAGAGTGCAATTGTGCTCTAGTAACACATTAAAAACAGGAGTAATAAAATGAATGATTATCAATCAAGTTTAGGGAATGCTGAAAGTCGTAAGTTTGAAACTTTTTCATATTTACCGCCAATGAGTGCCGAGCAAACACATCAACAAATTCAATATATTGTTGATCAAGGCTGGAATCCAAGCATTGAGCACACAGAGCCTGAGCATGCTATCGGTTCATATTGGTATATGTGGAAATTGCCAATGTTTGGCGAAACCGATGTAGAAGCCATTTTGAAAGAATTAGAGGCGTGTCATATGGCGCATCCAAATAACCATGTGCGTTTGTTAGGGCTGGACAACTTTGCCCAATGTGCAGGCACTTCTATGGTGATTTATCGCGGTCAAACGGTTTAATTATTGCCTTAAAAAACCTAGTCACTTTCATCGGTGGTTAGGTTTTTTTGGTTTTAAATCCTATGAGTAACCCCCAGCACTATATTGGCATTGAGAATGAAATCCATGGTGGAATGACCACGATTGGCAAGATTATCAGAGATGCTTGGGTGTTTGAATTGATTGCCGAAACCGAAACCTGTCAGGGCTGGAATTTAGCGGGCGTTGATGCATTATTACAAAAAGTCAATGCCGAATGGGATAAATACGGCTGTATGGTGAGTCAGTTGCCCACAGAATTGGCACAACGTCATCACCGAATTCACAGCAAAGCAATCGCACGCGCCAAAGCCTCAGGCTGGTCGGGAGAGTGTGAAACCGACGACGAAGACGAATAATATTTAAATTGAGTGGAGATAATTTATGTCTGATACAACCGCAAATCCAGAGCAGTATCTTATTAAAAATGAGCCGTATTATCAAGCCATTACCAATGAAATAGAATTATACGAAGCGGCCTACAATGTGCGGATGCCGATGATGTTAAAAGGCCCGACGGGCTGTGGCAAATCGCGTTTTGTAGAATATATGGCTTGGCGTTTGGGTCGCCCGCTGATTACCGTGGCGTGCAATGAAGATATGACTGCCTCGGATTTAGTGGGGCGTTTTTTGTTGGACAAAGACGGCACAAAATGGCAGGATGGTCCGCTCACAACTGCTGCGCGGATGGGGGCAATTTGTTATCTTGATGAGATTGTAGAGGCACGTCAAGACACGACTGTGGTGATTCACCCGCTGACGGATCATCGGCGCGCATTGCCTTTGGACAAAAAAGGCGAATTGATTCAGGCACATCCCGATTTTCAACTGGTGATTTCTTATAATCCTGGTTATCAAAGTTTAATGAAAGACTTGAAACAATCCACTAAACAGCGTTTTGGCGGACTGGATTTTGATTATCCGAACACTGAATTAGAAGTGTCAATCGTGGCAAAAGAGTCTGGTGTTGATGTGCAAATGGCAGAAAAATTAGTGCAAATTGCGCATCGTGCTAGAAACTTAAAAGGACACGGTTTAGACGAAGGCATCTCCACTCGGTTATTGATTTATGCAGGACAACTCATCGTTAAAGGCGTTGCGCCCGAGGCGGCATGCAGTATGACGATGATTACGCCGCTGACCGATGATCCCGATATGCGCGACACACTTCAGGCTGCGGTGCAAACGTTCTTGGGCTAAATTTAATTGCGTTAAAATAACATTGATAGACACTCGATTTAGGATGAAGTGCGATGAATGCTCACACAGAAGTAGACAACAATTTTGCTTATTTTAAAACACAATTGAACGCATTCAAAAAAACGCATTTTCAAGAATTCGTGTTATTGCACAATCAGCAAGCGATTGACTTTTATGAAAGTGAAAATGATGCAGTAAAAATAGGCATAAAATCTTATGGCGAAGGCGGATTTTCGGTGCAACAAGTAGCAGATACTATCATTGATTTAGGCTATCAATCCCATGTCATCGTTTAACACAACCTTAAACGAGAAAAAGCAATTTATCATCGCCATTAAAGTGGTTAAACCATTTGATTCGGAAGTCTATTTAAAGGGTGAGGCAGAGGATTTATTTGCTAAAACGATCGCTAAAAGAGCGCTGATTGACACTGGCGCATCCAACACTTGCATCGCTCAAGAATATGCAGACGAATTAAATTTAATCCCGATTGGAAAAACGACAATCACCACTGCTAGTAATCGTTGTGATGTCAATAGATACATTATAGACTTTGCCATTCCAGTGGCTACGACCGCTTTAAAAGAAGCATCTCGCAGTGGTGGTTTTGAGCAAACTTTAATCAACGAAAAGCATTGGGCGCACACTCAGCAAAGTGTTCACGCGATACCGACAATCGGCAGGGACAGAGGGTTTGATGCTATATTAGGAATGGACGTGCTTGCTAAAATGCACATAACCCTATTCCAAGAACAAATTATTATGTCATTTTGAGGCGGCTATTAAATTATGTCAGCAATTATCCTTGAAGAATACACCGAATTTTTAGAAAAGGCTTCTCCAGAAATCAGAAGTATTCTGGAATCCACCTTTCACGATGCGGCGCGGATTATCTCGCCTGCGGGATTGCGGGATTATTTAGACGGCGCCAAATCGTTATGTGGCTTAGGAAGGGGGAATGATCTTGTCATTACCTATCTTGAAGTGATGCCGCAAATCGTCAAGGAATGTGGCGAAGATATCATTCCTGATTGCGTGACAGCCGCGATGAAAGCCTCGTCGCTTACCTCGGGCGAGGTGATTGCGTTATTGCTTTCTAGTCTGCCCACTGTGGCGCGTCATTTAGGCGATGCACAACTCGTGCGCGGATATCTGACATTAATTCATCAATTAGCCTCAACGGCTGCACGCGGATTGCGTCCGATGTTGGGACATATTGACGAATTACTCTCAAAACTCACGCTCAGCGGTTTGCGTCGGTGGTCGCAATTTGGTGCAAAAGCGTATCGCCGTGATTTTAAAAATTTAACTTCTTATTTTGCGCTTGAGTCAGCAGATTCACGTGCAATGCTGGAGCGTGAACGGCGCGGTGTGTTGTTTGTCAAAGTGCAACGCAAGCTTAATTTTTACCTGCGTGCATTGTGGGGACGGGATTTTTTCATTCGTCCAACAGGTGCGGATTATGCCGATTTTCGCCCCTATGTTGAGGACAGAATTTTGTATGTGCCCGATGCGCTGGACGATGCGGAAAATGTTGCGGGCTTGGAAGTTTATCGGGCAACGGTGGCGCATATGGCAGCGCATATGATGTATACCACCGAATCTATGTCGGCGGAGCAACTCAGTCCAGCGCAAATGTTTTTCATTGGATTGGTTGAAGATGCACGCGTTGAATATAAAGCCATTCAAGAATTTCCTGGTTTAAAGGCGTTGTGGCGCTCATTAATGGTATTGGCGCACGAGACAGTTGCTGAGCATCAAACGATGGCAATATTAGAAGGGTTTGCGTTGCAATTATTGGACGAAACTGCCACAGGAGAGGATGCACAACTCAATACCTTTGCTGAAAAATTTCACGCAGAAATCTCAGACAATCAGGACAGCAATCATTTTGCGTGGATGATGGGCGTTGAGCTCTACAATATTTTTGCGGGTCGGAAGGCAGTGCCGAGTTTGCGGATTTTAGAACGCTATCGCATTGATTATCGCGACGATAACCGCATTGTTTGGCATTATGCAGACATCAATTGGGATATGGGCGCGGAATATATGGCGGCCAGTCAGCAGCAGGTGCGTTATCAAGTGAGTCCGCTGATGATGGCGCACGAGGTGGATTGTGAGCTCGCAGGCGATGATGCGCAAGAGGTGTGGATTTGTAAAGATTTAATGCGTTTTTATGAAGACGATTTAACGGACGACGCCAAATCGTTTAATGAAGCGTGGGGCAAAGAGCCGATTTCTGATCCATTTCATTATCACGAATGGGATTATCAAATCCAATTGCATCGCCCAGATTGGGTCACGGTTTACGAGCGTCGCCCCGTGAGAGGCAACCCCGAAGACATTGAGGATATTTTGCTCATTCACAAGCCAATTGCGCATCGGATTCGCCAGATTATTGATTTGTTGGCGCCAGCGGGCGTGCAACGACAGCGCGGAATGGAAGATGGCGATGAGATTGACATCAATGCCGCGGTGGATGCGATGATTGCCCTGCGAATGGGTGCGCAGCCCAGTCCGCGAATCACCATGCGCAATGTGCTGAATACACGCGATTTGTCGGTGGTGGTGCTGTTGGATTTATCCGAATCTACAAATGAAATGGTGGGCAATTCCGACAAAACCATTTTGCAACTCACACGCGAGGCGGCCACGCTGGTGGCAACGGCGATTGAGGGCATTGGCGATCCATTTGCGTTGCACGGCTTTGCGTCCGATGGTCGGCACGACGTGCAGTATTTTCGTTTGAAAGATTTTAATCAGCATTTTGACGATGAAGCCAAATCGCGTTTGGCGGGTATGAAAGGCGGATTATCCACTCGGATGGGCGCGGCATTAAGACACGCAGGCACACACCTGCACAAACAACAAGAAAAACGCAAGTTAATTTTGCTGGTCACCGATGGCGAGCCAGCCGATATTGATGAGAGCGATCCGCAACATTTGCGTTTTGACACCAAAAAAGCGGTGGAAGAATTGTATTCTACGGGCGTTTTAACGTATTGTTTGACACTGGATCCCAATGCAGATGCGTATGTGAAACGCATTTTCGGTGAAAATAATTACACCGTAATTGAAGACGTGGAGCGTTTGCCCGAGCAATTACCGTTGTTGTTTGCGAGTTTGACTGCTTAAAAAAAATCAGTCAAAACTATGAGTAAAACAGTATTAGATTTGACAAATGACCAAGCAAAATATTTTTTTCTAAAAGAAAAAAATTATTGCACAGTGAGTTTTCCCAAATATTTTAAGTTTGAGACCTTGTTAAATGAAATTGATAAAGAATTAATCAAAGGTACAAAAATATACAAAAATAAAAACATATATCCCAATAATTATGAAAACGTTAATTACCGACTATTTACAAACAAAGACGGAAAATATTCGTGGAGATTGTTGGAGTTAATTCATCCTGTTTTGTATGTTAAATTAGTTAATGAAATCACAAACGACTGGCAAACAATACAAAATGCATTTGCAAGGTTTTCCAAAAATACAAACATCATTTGTGCCAGCATTCCTACTGAAAATCAAAATCAACAAATCAATGCTTGGGTTAAAAATGTAGAGCAAAAGTCTATTGAATTGGCTTTAGAATACGAGTATTTGTTTGAAACTGACATTACGGATTGTTATGGTGCAATTTACACGCACTCTATTCCTTGGGCGATTCACACACAAAAAATTGCAAAAGATAATAGGAGAGATAGAACACGTGTTGGTAATAAAATTGATACCTTATTACAAGCAATGAACTACGGACAAACCAATGGCATTCCGCAAGGCAGTGTTTTGATGGATTTTATTGCTGAAATGGTGTTGGGCTATATCGATGAATTGTTGTCAGGAAAAATAAAAGAAATAAAAGATTATCGGATTATTAGATACAGAGATGACTATCGTATTTTTACAAATTCCTTAGCAACTGGAAAAATTATTGTTAAGGAATTATCTAATATTTTGGCAGAAATGGGAATGCGTTTAAGTGCTGAAAAAACCAAACAATCTAATGACATTATTGTCAATTCTATAAAGACAGATAAAATGCAAATCATTATAGATAACAGACCTGATAGCCATAATTTACAACATCAATTGTTATACATTAAATATTTGTCAGAGCAATATCCTAATTCTGGAAGTCTAGTCACAAAGTTAAATTTTTTTCAAAAGGCATTATCAAAACAACTAAATTATCAGATTAAACATAAAGAATTACTTTGTATCAGAAAAGGTGGTTTAAGTAAAATTAAAAAACGCAAACACAAGCACAAAAAATTAAAAAAACAAGCCAAATTTTTTATCAGTATTCTGACGAATATTGCATTAAAAAATCCAAGGTGTCATCCGATATTTGCCGCTTTAGTTAGCCAAATCATTTGTAATGTTTATAAAAACAATCCAGCTAAAAAAGAAAACAGTATTGATTTAATTATTAAAAAATTTGATAGAGAGCCCAATAGTGAATTGCTGTATTTATGGCTACAAAGAATTGCTTTAATTGCTAATTTGACTAATAAAATTTCTGATAGCGATTTATATTCTTTAGTAGAACAGATCTATATTAAAAATCCATTTAGAAGAATTAATGATATATGGAACTCCAAAGATTGGTTGAGTGATGATTTTTATAACATAATTAAAACCAATAACTTTATTGATAAAGATATTATGAATGAATTGGATTGTGTTATTTCTTCAGATGAATTTGGTTTGAATACAGGATATTAAGTAAATTGAATAAAAAATACCGACTATTTATTAGATATTTCTGGGTTTGTATTTCAAAACAGTTTCATAGTATTTGTGTTATATCATTAACCATATAATCAACATTAAATTACAAAATACATTGACTTAATATCAGAAATTTTTTAAATGCCAATGGCATGTCATTTGACAAAATCATTGTATTTTGCGTTGATATAGAACGGATGTGCAATGCTTTGGCAAATGAAAATATTGAGCAAGTCAAAATCAACGACAATAGAATGTCAGCGACAAAAAAAATTATTATCGAGTAACTAACCGAGCAAGGCCTTGTGTTTGCCGATTTTAGAGCTGCCGTAAATAAAGAGATGGATATTTTTAA
>CAZRUL010000020.1:11191-13621 GCA_964603245.1 uncultured Piscirickettsiaceae bacterium | reverse complement strand
ATCCAAACAAACTCTAAAAATAATTCACAAAACGCAGAAAACGCAGAAAATTTTAAGGAGAAAGTCGCTGAATCTGCCAATCCTCGCCCTGCTTTTCATACACAAAACGATCGTGCAAACGATTTTCTCTGCCCTGCCAAAATTCAATTTGTTGCGGTTTAATCCGATAGCCACCCCAAAAATCAGGCAACGGAACTTTGCCGTGGGCAAATTTTTCACGCATACTGGCAGATTGTGCGAGCAAAACTTGTCGCGAAGAAACGCGCGCGGATTGTTTGGATGCCCAAGCGCCGATTTGTGATTCTTTTGGACGCGAAGCAAAATATTTGAGTGATTCTAAGGCTGAAACTTTTTCCACTCGGCCGATAATTTTAACCTGTCGCTCCAATGCCAGCCACGGAAAAAGCGCGGCCGCATTTGGATTTTGGCTGAGTTGTTGCGATTTATTGGAATGATAATTGGTAAAAAAAACAAAGCCATCGCCATCAAAATATTTAAGCAACACCGTGCGCACATCAATTTCAACCCCGCCAGAGGTGGCTAAACTCATCGCGCTTGGCTCCACAATTCCCGCCTCAAACGCCTGCGTAAACCACGCCTCAAACTGTTTGAGCGGATTTGGATTGAGCTGGTCGCGCGCGAGTCCTTTTTGGGTGAATTCGTGGCGTAAATTGGTTAAATCAACGTGCATTTTAAATATTACCGAAGGTGAGAAGTGGCGGTACGCTTGCTGGTTTCAGTCAAATGACGGGTAATTAAATATTTAATCGGCGGACAATGCTGAGCAAATTTCAACACCAATTTTCGAATCGGACGCAACAGCGGCGCATCATTCGTAAACAGCGCCACAATCCCATTGGTGCCGTAAAACATCAGGCGCGTCAAAAGAATGTGTTTTTTTTCAAACGATTTAAGCAACGCTGGCGCGCCAATATCTTGATGGTTTTTCAGTGCGTTTTGAATCAGCGTGGCGAGAATATCCTGCCCGCGCAAGCCCAGATTAAAGCCGTGTGCGGTCACTGGATGCATCCCAACCGCCGCATCTCCGATGAGCGCAAAGCGTTTGCCGATAAAGGTTTGCGCGTGCACGGCGACAAGAGGATACGAATAACGCTGACCTTTGAGCGTCATCGCGCCGAGTGAATCGTGAAATGCACGGCTGATTTTTTGATTAAACGCGTGCTCGTCCAAATCCAGCCAGGTTTTTGCTTGATTGCTCGCCACCGTCAGCACCACCGACGCACAATCGCCCTGCATCGGCAACAGGGCAAGCGTTTGACCATAATTAAAATATTCTAGGGCGGTGTTTTGATGCGAGCGCGATAAATGCATTTTGCACACAAGCATCACTTTGGAAAAATCATTCATCGTGGAAGCAATGCCCATTTTGCGCCGAATTTGCGAAAACCGACTGTCTGCTGCCACCACAAGTCGCGCGCTGATTTTGCGCCCGTCACTCAAAATAACCTGCGACTTTTCTGGTAAATCTCTTTGTAAATTTTCTTGCAAATCTCCTTGTAAATTTTCTACCGAATCCACGCTAATATCATTCAAAATCGTAATATTTTTAGCTTGAGAAACGCACTGATACAGGGCTTGACGTAATGTTTGATTCGCCACCAAATAACCCAGCGCCTCAATATTTGAATGCTGGCTTTTAAAATGCAGCAGTGCGGGCGAGTTGCCATCAAATACTTTTGCCTCTTTTAACAATGAAATTGCGGAGGGCTCAATCAAATCCCAAACGCCGATTTTTTGCAGAATTTTCTTGGATAAATGCGTCAGCGCGATTTCCCTGCCGTCTACTTTTGGCTCGGCAATGGACGCCAAACTGGATTTTTCCACCACGATAATGCGCGCGCTGGTGTTGGCAAGTGTGCAAGCAAAACCCAGCCCCGCCGCACCCGCACCGATAATAACAATCTCTGCTTCCATGATAAAATTTGACAAAAAATTTCGTATTATAAACTTTTAGCAAGCGAGGCACGCACGATGATTTACGTTCTCATTCAGTTTGGTTGTATTATTTATTTGGTTTTTAACGCTCAGATTTTGCACGTCTCAAGCATTGTCTCGCTTATTTCAATGGCGCTGATAATATTCTCTGGAATTTTGGGCTTGCTCGCGGTAGTGCATATGTCGCCAGATAATTTGAACATTGTGCCGAGTTTGAAGAAAAATCATCGGCTGATTACCAGCGGGATTTACCGATTTATTCGCCACCCGATGTATAGTAGCGTGTTGTTGTTTTGCACGGGGCTGTTGCTGAGCCATCCGACTTTAGCGAGCGGGATTGTGCTGGCGATATTGCTGCTGGATTTGGTTTTGAAGGCAAATCTGGAGGAGCGATTATTAACTCAGCGTTTTAGTGAATATAGTGCGTATCAACAAACCTCTGGCAAGTTTTTACCGTTTTTATGATTTTTTTTG
>CAZRUL010000020.1:0-11091 GCA_964603245.1 uncultured Piscirickettsiaceae bacterium | reverse complement strand
AAAACGGCAATTCTTTTATTTTTTGGGTAATTTTTTTAAGGCTTTTTGTGCTCTAATATTGATTTCACTGTCCTCATCGCTGTTGCGCAGAATTTGCTCAAACCAGTAGCGAGATTTTTTAACCGATCGTTTCACACCGCGCCCTTTCGCGTAGAACGTCGCCACGCTAAATTGCGATTTGAGATGATTTTCTCTAGCAAGTTTTAGATAACTTTGATAAGCAATTTTGAGATTTTTTTTGACGCCAAACCCGTGCTCAAACAACACACCCAGCCGATAATCCGCTGCCACACTGCCCAAATCTTTGGCGTTTTGATATCTGAGGCGCGCTTTTTGATAATTTTGCACCACGCCCAGCCCGCGCTCATACAATAAACCGATCTGATACAAAGCATCTGGATTTTGTTGTTTAGCGGATTTACGCCACCATTTGAGCGATTTTGCGGTATTTTTTTCAACACCTAAACCTTTGTCATACAAAATACCGAGTTGATATTGCGCCGTATTTTTGCCTTGTTTGGCAGATTTTTGATACCATTTAAACGCTTTGACGGGTTGACGCTTGCGCGCATAATCTTGGGCTAAATAATATTGCGCATCAGCATTGCCCGAATCGGCGGCTTTGAGGTGCCATTTGTCGGCAAGTTTGAGATTTTTGACGACACCCTGCCCTTGCGCATACATTATGGCAAGATTTTGCTGAGCATCGGAATGATTGTCCAACGCGGCTTTTTTAATCCAATGATGGGCTTTGGTGAAATTGCGCGTCACGCCGATGCCCAAATAATACATCGCGCCTAAATAATATTGCGCATTAGTATGCCCTCGCATCGCGGATTTTTTGAGCAAAGCAAAGCCTTTTCGGTCGCTTTGCAGCGTGCCTTTGCCCTCAATGCGCATCAAGCCCATCGCAGTTTGCGCGTCTAAACTGCCGATTTTTTTGGCATAACCAAAGATTAAAAATGCTTTGTAAAAATCCTGCGCAACATTCGAGCCGTAATAATACGCGCGTCCTTTTTGATACAAATCTTGCTGAGGCGTTGCCTGCGCAAAGGCAGAAAAAATAAACAGAATGACAACCAAAAAATGCTTCATTGTAGCTGCCGATAAATAATGAGCGGGCTTGAAAGGTTTGAGATGGGTTGCAAAAAAAAATGGTAGTCGCGAGTGGATTCGAACCACCGACTTCCACCATGTCAAGGTGACACTCTAACCAACTGAGTTACGCGACTTCAAAAACAACTGCGCGAATTATACGCAGGAATCAAAAACAACTGCGAATAATCTTTTGAATATCAATCGCCGCTTGACGAGGGTCTGTTGCATTTTTAATCGGACGACCGACCACGATATAATCCGAGCCATTTTTAAACGCAGTCGCCACATCCACCACGCGTTTTTGATCGTCATCATTTGCCACAGGACGAATGCCAGGCGTCACCGCAATCAGTTTGTGATCCACATATTCGCGCAAAAAAGGCACCTCAAGTCCAGACGAAACCACCCCATCGCACCCCGCTGCAAACGCACGTTTAGCACGCGAAATCACCAATTCCTGCACATCACAGGCAAAACCCAAATCCTCCAAATCGCCCCTGTCCAAACTAGTCAGCGCAGTCACAGCCAAGATTTTGAGCTGCCCTTTATTTTTCGCAGCCGCTTCCATCAACGCCTGATTGCCGTGAATGGTGGCAAATGTAGCGCCATATTCACTCAATCGCGCAATCGTTCTGCCGACGGTTTCTGGCACGTCAAAAAATTTCAAATCCACAAACACTTTTTTATTTTGCGCAATCAGCCAATCCAGCAATTCAAAATAGCCCCCTGTCATCAGCAATTCCATTCCGATTTTGTAAAAATTTACACTGTCGCCGAGTTGCGCAACTAACTGTTTGGCTTGGGCAATTTCTGCCACATCTAGGGCAAAAATCAGCCGATCTTCTGTTTTGATATTTTTCATAAATTCTTAATTTTTTTCAGTGGGGTTTTTATTTTTTTTGTAAAAATAATTGTTTATCGTTGATTTTTGATTGGCTTTTTTTTAAAGTGGGATGCCACCGAGATAACCATTTTCTTTGGCTTTTCGTAGCCATAATTTAGATTGAGCAATGTCTTTTTTCGCCCCACCTTTGGCAAGTGCATAAAAAATTCCGAGATGATATTGCGCTTTTGGATGATCTTGCGCGGCGGATTTTTGATACCACTCAAAAGCTTTGGCTAAATCTTTTGAGGTGTGTTCGCCGATTTCATACGCCAGCCCTAACGCGTATTGTGCCTCGCTATCGCCCTGATTTGCTAATCCAATTAAGGTTTGGATGGAAGTTGAATTGCTCATAGTTTTGCCCTCAAAAAATTAAAAAAATCAATCCACTGTGGGGTTTAATTAGATTTTAACGATTTTTTACACGGGTTTTTTATTTATCACAATTCGCTGATATTTACTTGAATATCTCTTGCTATCCCTTGATAATACCGCGACTGCCCTTGTAGCTCAGCTGGATAGAGCACTCGCCTCCTAAGTGAGGGGTCAGAGGTTCAAATCCTCTCAAGGGCACCAAAATTTCAAGCACCACACAACGGGATTAAATTATGGCAGGCAACACAATCGGCAAAAATTTTACGGTAACCACCGCGGGAGAATCTCACGGGGCCGCATTAGTCGGCATTGTGGATGGCTGTCCTGCGGGGATGGCGCTGAGCGAGGCAGATTTACAGGACGATTTGGATTTGCGCAAACCTGGCACTTCGCGCCACACCACACAAAGACGCGAGGCGGATAAAGTCAGTATTTTATCGGGCGTTTTTGAGGGCAAAACCACTGGCACGCCGATTGCTCTGCTGATTCACAACACCGATCAACGCTCCAAAGATTATTCGGATATTAAAAATACTTTCAGACCAGGGCACGCCGATTACACTTATGCGCAAAAATACGGGATTCGGGATTATCGCGGCGGCGGACGCTCTTCTGCCCGAGAAACGGCGATGCGCGTGGCGTGCGGTGGGATTGCCAAAAAATATTTAAAAACCACGCTGGGCATAGAAATTAAAGGCTATCTCGCCCAACTCGGGCCGATTGTGATTGCGCCAACTGCCAAAAATTTTGATTGGAATGCAGTGCACAACAATCCGTTTTTTTGTCCAGACGTGGAAAAAATCAAGCCGTTAGAGGATTATATGGATGCGTTGCGCAAATCAGGCGACTCGATCGGCGCACGTATTAATATCATTGCCAGCGGAATGCCCACAGGATTGGGCGAGCCGATTTTTGATCGACTGGAGGCTGATATTGCCCACGCGATGATGAGTATTAACGCAGTCAAAGGCATTGAAATTGGCGCAGGATTTGACGCAATTACCCAACTCGGCAGCACACATCGTGACCCACTCACACCCAGCGGATTTACCTCAAATCATTCTGGCGGTGTGCTCGGTGGGATTAGTTCGGGGCAAGATTTGCGGGTGTCTATCGCACTCAAACCGACCTCCAGCCTGCGCCTGCCCACGCAAAGTATTGATCAAAACACGCAAGCAACCACGGTGATTACCAAAGGACGACACGATCCCTGCGTGGGAATTCGTGCCACACCGATTGCTGAGGCGATGTTGGCGATTGTGATAATGGATCACGTGTTGCGCGACCGAGCCCAAAATCCAGCCCCAACTTTTCGCGCGGGTGCAATTCCTGCGCACTCACCTATTTAATGTCTTGATTTAAAATTTGTTTTAATTCAAGTTTTTTATTCACGGATTTTTAATTTATGGTTTTTTTGATTTACGATTTGAAATTTGAAATTTTTTAAACATTGAATGCATCAAAAATCACGCCACTGCCCGTAAAATCCAACCCTCCTTTTTTTTGCCCCGCCTGCCCGATTATTTTTGGCGGGTTTTTTATTTCTCACCCCTGCTATTTTGATATGTTTTCACTGATCAACAAACACCTGCCGAACAACACCAAAAACGATTTTTTATCTGGCCTAACAGTCGCGCTCGCGCTGGTGCCTGAGGCGATTGCCTTTGCTTTCGTGGCACAAGTCAGCCCACTTGCCGGGCTTTACGCCGCTTTTATCGTGGGAATGATTACCTCGCTTTTAGGCGGTCGCCCAGGGATGATTTCTGGCGCCACTGGTGCTTTAGCGGTGGCAATGGTCGCCCTCGTAGTGTCGCACGGCGCACAATATTTATTTGCCTCGGTGGTGCTGATGGGCGTGTTGCAAATTACGTTTGGTTTATTTAAATTGGGAAAATTTATCCGTTTAGTGCCACATCCCGTGTTTTTGGGTTTTGTGAATGGCTTGGCGATGGTGATTTTTTTGGCACAACTCGGACATTTTAAAACCCCAGAGGGCGCGTGGATTGAGAATAATGCGCTGCTAATTATGGGCGGATTGATTTTACTAACGATGGCAATTATTCATTATTTGCCCAAACTCACCACTGCCCTGCCCTCAACTTTGGTAGCGATTGTGGTCGGCTCTAGCGTGGCAATTATGTTTAATTTAGACACCAAAACCGTGGGAGATATGGCATCCATTTCGGGCAATTTACCGAGTTTTGCAATACCGCAAGTGCCGCTGACTTTGGAGACGCTCTCAATTATTTTGCCCTACAGCATTGTTTTTGCGCTCATCGGTTTGATTGAAAGCTTGCTCACGCTAAATTTGGTGGATGAGCTGACTGAAACCACAGGGCAACCAAATCGCGAAAGTATCGGGCAAGGCGTCGCCAATACGGTCACTGGATTTTTTGGCGGAATGGGTGGCTGTGCGATGGTTGGGCAAAGTATTATTAATATCAAATCAGGCGGGCGCGGGCGTTTGTCTGGCTTTGTGGCGGGTGCGTTTTTGCTGAGTTTTATTTTGTTGTTTTCCAGTTATATTGAGCAAATTCCAATCGCGGTTTTGGTCGGCGTGATGTTTATTGTGGTCATCGGGACATTTGAATGGTGCAGTTTTAAACTCATTTCGCGGGTGCCGATTACCGACAGTGTGGTGGGAATTTCGGTGGCAGTGATTACGGTGTTTTATGATTTGGCGATGGCGGTGATTATCGGCGTTTTGATGTCAGCGATTGCATTTGCTTGGCAACACGCGAAGAAAATTTACGCCAAAAAACAGATGAATGAGACCAGCGGAATCAAAACTTATCACGTGCATGGGGCGTTGTTTTTTGCCAATACGCACAATTTTCAAGCGTTATTTACCCCAAAATCTGACCCCGAAAATGTATTTGTGGATTTTCAAAACTCACAAGTGGTGGATCATTCTGCGATTCAAGCAATCGATAAATTGGCTGAACGCTATCAAAAAATAGGCAAAACCCTGCATTTAAAACACTTAAGCCCAGAATGTAGATTGCTCTTAAAAACCGCCAAAGGATTGGTTGAAGTCAATATGTTGGAGGATCCGACTTATCACGTGGCGGATGATAAATTGGGCTAAATCGTTTTTTTAAGGTTTGGAAAACAACCAAAAAATACTTGAAAACATCTGAAAATCACCTAAAAAACTGCTTGAAATTGCACCCAAAAAATTGTATATTACAAGCGTTTTTATTGTCTCAATCAAACCAAAAAATCTTATGAAAAAATCCATTTTACTCAGCAGCCTGCTCGTCTCTTTCTCACTCAATGCGCAAAATACTCACTTTCACCAGCCCAATTTTGGATCGTTTTTTGGACCAAATATTGGACAGAATATTGGGCAAAATGTGTGGCGCGACATTGACCACACGATTGCCACCATTAAAGCCTCCGAGCGTCAATATTTAACAAAATATTTCAACCAAAAAGACAATGTTTATGTGGTGAAAATGCGCGCCAAAAACTTCAAAAAAGCAGAATTGAGCATCACAATTCAGGGGCTTCAAATGACGATTACGGGCAAAACTCAATCAGCTAGAACTCACTTAGCGAAGGCTCAGTCAGAGCAAGCCACAAAAAGTGACCGCCAGCAAACCTTTTCACGCAGTTTTAAAAACACATTTACACTGCCAAAGGATGCCGACACGCAACACATCAGCGCAACTTTTAAACAAGGAATATTGCAAATCAACCTGCCAAAATTAGCCAAACCAGCGAGCCGCACAATTACCATTTATTAGCAATTTAGGCGCAAACTACCTGCTTTTTTCCTCGCCCCATAATAATTTATGGAGTTGGATTTGCAGCCGCACCCTGAGTTTTTCATCCAAAATCCATTGCGCCAAATCGCGCGGATTAACCTGCTCAAACACGGGGGAAAAAAGCACCTCCGCCTGATGCGAATGGTTTTGTAAAAAATCCGCGCACCACTCAAAATCCGCACGCGAACCAATCACAAATTTAAGCTGATCTTTGGCGCGCAACAACGCAAGATTGCCCAGCCTATTTTGCTCAGACTCCCCAGAATCAGGCGTTTTGACATCCATTACAATGGAAACTTTTGGATTCACCGCAGCAATATCGATACTCCCGCTGGTCTCAAGTGACACCTGATAATGTTGGGCAATTAGCGCATTTAATAATTCCAACGTATTTTTCTGCGCCAGTGGCTCTCCGCCTGTGACGCAGACATAGCGCGTTTGATAGGGTTTAATCGTTGCCAAAATTTGCATAATAGAGAGTGGATTATTGCCTTTAAATGCATATTCAGTATCGCAATAATGACAACGAAGCGGACAACCTGTGAGCCGAATAAACGCCGTCGGCAGTCCGACTTCACGCGCCTCGCCCTGCAAAGAATAAAATATTTCGTTGATATTTAATAAAATTTCGCTCATATTTTTATTCCGTATTCACCCAAAAAAAACCCACAAAAACCGCGCAAAAATCCTGCAAAACAAGCCAAAAAAACAAGCCAAAAAAGCCGCGTTTATTTAAATTGTGCCTCTTTTAAACGCTTGATTTGATTGCGCACGTCCGCTGCTTGCTCAAATTTTAATTCACTGGCAAAACCATACATTTGTTTGGTTAATTGCTTGAGTTCTTTGGCAAGTTGCACCGGTGAGCGCGGTTGTAAATCACTTGTCTCTATTTCACTGTTCAGAAAATCGCGCGCCACATCGGTGTCTAAAATATTAATAATCGGCTTGGAAATGCTCACGGGCGTAATGTTGTGAATTTGATTGTATTCGGCTTGTTTTTGGCGCCGACGCTGAGTTATGTCCATCGCTCTTTTCATCGATCCTGTAATTTTATCGGCATATAAAATCGCCCGCCCATTGACATTTCTCGCCGCCCGTCCCATCGTTTGAATCAGCGAACGCTCCGAGCGTAAAAAACCCTCTTTGTCCGCATCCAAAATCGCCACCAGTGAAACCTCAGGAATATCCAGCCCCTCGCGCAATAAATTAATCCCCACCAACACATCAAAAATCCCCAGCCGCAAATCGCGAATAATCTCCACGCGCTCAACCGTGTTAATGTCGGAATGCAAATAGCGCACCTTCACCTGATGATCGTTCAAATATTCACTGAGTTGTTCCGACATTCGCTTAGTCAGCGTGGTGACCAAAACGCGCTCTTTTTTGGCGGCACAAATGCGTATTTCAGACAGTAAATCATCCACTTGAGTGGCAACTGGACGCACCTCAATTTCGGGATCCAGCAGTCCCGTGGGGCGCACCACTTGCTCGGCAATCGTTTGTGAAATCTCCAGCTCGTATTTTGCAGGCGTGGCAGAAACCATAATACACTGATGCATTTTGGCTTCAAATTCGGCAAACTTTAGCGGCCGATTATCCAGCGCGGACGGCAGGCGAAATCCATACTCAACCAAGGTTTTTTTGCGCGCCCGATCGCCGTTATACATACCACCAATCTGGCTCACGCTCACGTGTGATTCGTCCAATATAACGAGTGCATTCGCAGGCAAATAATCCATCAAAGTCGGCGGCGCTTGCCCAGAATTTCGCCCCGAAAGATAGCGCGAATAATTTTCAATGCCGTTGCAATAACCGAGTTCGCGCATCATTTCAACGTCCATTTGCACCCGTTGCGTCAGCCGTTGCTCCTCCACTAATTTATTCAGCGACAACAATTCTTTGCGACGCACGATGAGCTCAGCTTGAATGTCGTCCAGCATATTTAGAATTTTGGATTTTGGCGTCACGTAATGCGTTTTCGGATAAATACTCACGCGCTGCAATGCGCACGATTTCTCGCCCGTGAGCGGATCAAACCAAGACAGTGCCTCCACTTCGTCATCAAACAATTCAATCCGCAACGCACGTTCCTCAGAATCCGCAGGGAAAATATCAATCACCCCGCCTTTGACCCGAAAATGTCCGCGCATCAACGCAATGTCATTGCGCGTGTATTGCATTTGCGACAATCTTGATAATATTTCGCGCTGATTAATCGTCTCGCCGACGCTCAAATGCAGCAACATTTTCAGATAACTTTGCGGATCGCCCAAGCCATAAATCGCCGAAACGCTGGCAATAATAATCACATCATCGCGCTCCAGCAGTGCTTTTGTTGCCGACAGACGCATTTGCTCCACTTGCTCATTGATGGCAGAATCCTTCTCAATATATGTGTCGGAGGCTGGCACATACGCCTCTGGCTGATAATAATCATAATACGACACAAAATATTCCACCGCATTATTCGGAAAAAATGCTTTCATTTCGCTGTAGAGTTGCGCCGCCAAAGTTTTATTCGGTGCCATAATCAAACTCGCACGCTGGGTCGCTTGAATGATATTTGCCAAAGTAAAAGTTTTGCCAGAGCCCGTCACGCCGAGCAAAGTTTGAAATTTTTTACCTGCCTCAATGCCCTGAATCAGAGTTTTAATAGCACTGGGCTGATCTCCAGCGGGGGCGAATTGCGATTTTAATTCAAATTTTTTATTCACCAACTCTAATTTGTTTAACATAAGGGGTTAATTTTAATCTATTCCCAATACTATTTATGTCAGCCTATCTCTCAAAACGCATTCAACAAGTCAAACCTTCTGCCACTCTTGCCATTACCGCACAAGCAAACGCGCTCAAAGCCAGCGGGATTCAAGTGGTTTCTATGGGTTCGGGTGAGCCAGATTTTGACACGCCTAAAAATATTCAAAACGCGGGCATTTACGCCATTCAACACGGACAAACGCGCTACACAGCCGTAGACGGCACGCCAGAACTCAAGCAGGCGATTATTGATAAATTCAAAAAAGACAATCAACTGGATTACGTCCCCGATGAAATTTTGGTTTCATCGGGCGGTAAACAGGTGCTTTCTAATTTGTGTCAGGCGGTTTTAAATCAAGGCGATGAAGTGATTATTCCCGCACCCTACTGGGTTTCATATCCCGATATCGTTAAATTAGCCGACGCCACGCCAGTGATAATTCAGACAGGCATTGAGCAAAATTTTAAAATCACACCCGCTCAACTTGCGCAAAATATCACCGCCAACACCAAACTTTTTATCATCAACAGCCCTTCCAATCCCACTGGCGCAGTTTATAGCCGCGCAGAACTGGTAGCACTCGCTGACGTGCTCAAATTGCACCCGCAAATTCTGATTATTACCGATGATATTTACGAGCACATTCGCTGGAATAATACCGATTTTGTCAATATTTTAATGGCAGATCCCAGTCTCAAAAATCGCACCATTATTTTAAATGGCGTCTCTAAAGCCTATGCGATGACAGGCTGGCGGATTGGTTTTGGTGCTGGGCCACGAGAAATTATCCAAGCGATGAAAAAAGTGCAGGGGCAATCTACCTCAAATCCTTGCTCCATTGCGCAAGCCGCCGCCACCGAAGCACTGAGTGGCGATCAAGCGATTATCACAACGATGGTCAGCGCTTTTAAAACGCGACACGATTTTATCGTGGCAGAATTAAACAAAATTGAGGGGATTGAATGCCCGACTTCCGAGGGTGCGTTTTATGCTTTTCCTAAAGTTGAAAAATTAATTCAACGGCTAAAACTCAAAGACGACACCGAGCTTTGCGCACTTTGTTTGGACAAACTCAATTTAGCAATCGTGCCAGGCTCGGCGTTTGGCGCGACAAATTACGTGCGTTTTTCATTTGCCACGAGTATGGACAATATCAAACTCGCCATTGAAAAACTCACCACGCTATAAATCTGCAACAAACTTACAACAAATTGGCGATGTGTTTGTTGAATTACGATTGATTTTGCGATTGATTTTTCACTCGTTTTGTTGATAGCAATTCAGCATTTTTTTGTTTAAAACAACGTAAAAAAGCCACTCAATCAGTGGCTTTTTTTATTTGGCATTTCTAAACTTATGCTAACTCTCGTTTAATTTTTCGGTGAATTTAATAAAAAACTGATAAACCAAAAAACGCACTAAAAGCATACTATCTTACAATCGTTTGAATGTTTTTCTGAAGACGGAATGAAATATAAGGCTCTTCTACTGTCTTTGATGTTGACTGAGACTCGTTAAGAAATTTCAAATCAGCCCTCACCCGCACACTATCTACAATACAATCAGCATAAACAGGCTTACTAAAATGAATAATCGTGCCTCTATCGGTGATATTGCCGTCGCGCAAAGTGCAATACGTTTTAGAAATCCGCCGAATACATTGATTGGTGCATTGGGTGGTAATGCTACGCACAAATCCATCAATGGTTAAATCGTAAGTAGATTGTACATATTGATATTTTTGACGCTCTGCTTTGGTTAATTTTCCTCTATCTGAAGTCGTCATATATTGATTGACCAACTTAACACACTTTTGCTGACACTCTCCTCCGTAAGCTTCCGCACCATTTTTGTATTGATAAGAAAGCGCGCTCACATTAAACGCAGAACCGAGTGCTAAGACAATACTACTCATTAAAATTATTTTCATAAAGGACTTTTTTGTTTGAATAACGCGATACGATGAGCGGACATTATATATAAAAACAATTCAATAATCAGGTATTTTACAAGCAACAAATACCCTGATAACCACTACAAAAACCCGAGCAAAATCGGCTTGTTTGTAAAGACAAAAAACCAAATCAACACCAAAAGAAAAAAGAAAATTTCACCAAAAAAAAATGCAAACAATGCCAACAAACATTCACAAATTCACAAATTCACAAATTCACAAATTCACAAATTCACAAATTCACAAATTCACA
>CAZRUL010000019.1:0-14054 GCA_964603245.1 uncultured Piscirickettsiaceae bacterium | reverse complement strand
AACGGATGGCGTTTACACTAAAGATTATCGGCCAATGGTGCGCGTCAGTGTGAGCGTGATTGTTGAGCATAATGGGCGCGTGGAACGTGCCTCAAGTGGCGGTGGCGGGCGTTATGATTATCGGTATTTTGTGGATCATTCGCTCGATGAAGTGTATGCGCACGAAGCAGTTCGTCAGGCATTAGTGGCATTGGAATCCCGACAAGCACCTGCTGGAAAGATGCCGGTGATTTTGGGCTCAGGCTGGCCGGGGGTGTTGTTGCACGAGGCGATTGGACACGGTTTAGAGGGAGATTTTAATCGCAAAGGCAGCTCAGTATTCACAGGCAAAATTGGGCAAAAAGTTGCCAGCGAGAAATGCACCATTGTGGATAACGGCACGCTGGCAAATCGGCGCGGCAGTTTGACGATAGACGATGAAGGCGTGCCCACGCAAAACACCACGCTGATTGAAAATGGCGTATTAAAAGGCTATTTGTTTGACAAACTTAACGCTAAATTGATGGGGCAACAAAGCACCGGCAATGCCCGGCGCGAGTCTTATGCGCACATTCCAATGCCGCGAATGACCAATACTTATATGCTCAATGGCAGCGATTGTTTTGAGGAGATGATTGCCTCGGTGGATAACGGGATTTATGCGGTGAATTTTGACGGCGGACAGGTGGACATTACCTCGGGGCAGTTTGTGTTTTCGGCAAACGAGGCGTATTTGATTAAAAACGGCAAGATTGCGCATCCGATTAAAGGCGTAACTTTGATTGGTTCGGGCGATGCCGTTTTGCGCAAAATCTCAATGGTTGCCAATGATTTAAAGTTGGATAGCGGGGTCGGTGTTTGTGGCAAAGATGGGCAATCGGTGCCTGTTGGCGTGGGTCAGCCGAGTTTAAAAATAGATCAATTAACAGTTGGCGGGACTGAGTGCTAGCGGTTTTTTTCAGCCATTTCTAATCGCTCAATCGTGCCAACATCGTGCCACATTCCCGCAAAATGCTCGCCAGTCAAACGCTTTTCCGCAATCGTTTTTTGAAAAATCGGCAATAGCGCGCGTTTTTGCACCACCCTCAAATACGGACGAAATAACGCTGGATGATAAATTCCAATGCCCCCAAACGTGTAATCGTTTGTGCCATTTTTAATGCTAATTTTGCCGTCTTTTGAAAGCGAAAAATCCCCAGCAGGGTGATGTGCTGGATTATCAATCAACAATAAATGCGCCAAAGAATGGGTTGGCAACACAAGATTTGATACGTCATAATCGCACAACACGTCGCTATTGATCACGATAAACGGGCTATCTCCGAGCAGAGGCAGTGCGTTGATAATCCCACCCGCGGTTTCAAGTGCGGTCGGCTCATAACTATAAAAAATCTGCACGCCAAATTTTTGACCGTCGCCTAACTGGGTTTTAATTTGATCCGCCAAATATGATAAATTAATAATAATTTCGCGAATACCAGCGGATTTTAAAGTGTGAATTGTGTGCTCAATCAGCGGTTTTCCACGCACTAAAATCAGCGGTTTTGGGGTATTTTTGGTTAAAGGCATCATCCGTTTGCCTCTGCCAGCGGCGAGAATCATCGCCCTCATTATAAATTTTCGTGATTCAAAATGTCGTTAAATAGCGTAAGTTCGGTATATTTTTGCGCCATTTCGATGATATATCGCCGCACTTGTGGAATGTGTTGTAAATATTCTGGTTTGTGATCGCGTCGTGATAATCGGGTAAAAATACCCAATATTTTTAAATGACGCTGCACCCCCATAAAATCAAATTGACGCTCAAATTGGGCAAACGATTTGCCAGTTTCAGCGCGCTCATAATAATAAACCAACAACGTTTTAAGCTGAACTGGCTCTAAAATAAAATACGCGTCTTTGAGCAGCGACACCAAATCATAAGTTTGCGAGCCGATAATCGCATCTTGAAAATCCAACACGCCCAACCCCTGATTTGGCAGCACCATCAAATTACGCGAGTGATAATCGCGATGGACAAACACCTGATTTGAGGCGCGCGCACTTTCACACAGCAATCGCATCAGTTTTTTTAATTGGATTTTGTGGCTATCGCTCAGAGTTTTGGGCAAATACCAATCCAGCAGCAATTGCATTTCTTGGTTTAATTGCGCATTTTGATAGCGATGGAGGGAGATAGATTTTGTTTCAACTGCTTGAATTTTGAGCAAAATATCAATCGCCGTTTGATACAATTTCAGCGAAAAACTAGATTGTTGCGCCATTAAAAAGGTTTGATTGCCAAAATCTTCCAGCAACAAAAAACCGCGCGCCAAATCCATATTAATAATTTTTGGCGCGTGAATCCCACCAGCAATCAAATGCGCATCAATCCGAATAAAATCTTGACAGCCCTCAAGCTCGGGCGGAGCGTCCATCACAATAAACTGTTGATTTTTGTGCTCAACCCTAAAATAGCGCCGAAAACTCGCATCAAAACTGGCGCTGTTAATCGTCAAATTGCGCTGATTAAAATGCTGCTCCAGCCACTGAGTTAATAATTGTAAGCGTAAATCAGCCATATTTTAACGATTGATAATGTTGATAAATGCGCTGCCATATTTTGCCAATTTTGGCGTGATTAATCGGCTGCGCGTTGATGTGCGTAATCGGCATAATTTCGCGCGTTGAGCCACTGATCCAAACCTCGTCAGCGGTCAATAATTCTGCCACTGAAAAATGGGTTTCTGTGATGTCAATCTGGCATTTTTTGGCACTTTCTAACACCAAATCGCGGGTAATTCCACAAAGAATATTATGGTTGGCGGGATGGGTAAAAAGGGTGTCGGCTTTAATCATAAAAACATTGGAAGTAGCGCCCTCGGTGATGGTGTCGTTTTTGTGCAAAATCGCCTCTTCCACTTGATGCGCCTTAATTTGTTGCCCGTATAAAACACTGGCGAGCAGCGATGTGGCTTTAATATCACACCGCCCCCAGCGCATATCTTCCAACAAAATAGCGCGAAAACCTGCGGATAATTGCGTCTGAGTTTTAGGTGTGAGCGCGCTGGATTCAATATAAACAGTGGGGCTGAGCCCGCGATAATGATGACGACGTTCGGTGTCTGCCCCGCGCGTGATTTGCAAATAAAACGATTGGTTTTTGTGGCTAAAAAATCCCATCAATTGAGTGAGAATTGAACGCCATTGTTGCGGATTATAGGGGTTTGGAATTTGCAACGCATCCAGACTTTTTTGGAGTCTGTGTAAATGCTCGGTCAGCCGAAAAATTTTTTGATTATAAGCGGGAATCACTTCATAAACCCCATCACCAAACAAAAAACCTCGGTCCATCACCGAAATTGAGGCGTTGTGTTTTGCGACAAATTCGCCATTTAAAAAAACCATTTAAAACCAAAGTTTGATGCTGTCAATCACGCGCGAGAAAAATCCCGCCTCTTGTGCATCTTCGAGCGCAATCAGCGGAAATTCGTTGAGTGTTTTGCCCTCAAATGTGAGCAAAAATTTACCGAGCAATTCGCCTTTTTTGATCGGCGCAATGAGGGTTTGATTGAGTTGAAGCACTTGTTTGGCTAATTTAAATTGCCCGCGGGGCAGGGTCATAGAAGTGCCTTTAGCCAGTCCCACTTTGAGTGTGTCTTGGGTGGATTTTAAAATCGACACGTGCTGCGCGACATCAGTCATCAGTTTGGTTTCAAAAAAACGAAAGCCATAATTCAGTAATTGTTGGGTTTGTGCGACGCGAGTGCGTGTATTTGTTGAGCCCAGCACGACTGAAATCAGGCGCATATTGTCGCGTTTCGCACTGGCAATCAAACAGTAGCCCGCTTTTTTGGTGTAGCCCGTTTTGAGCCCGTCAACGGTGGGGTCAATCCATAATAATTTATTGCGATTGGGTTGTTTGATGTTGTTGTAAGTGAATTCTTTTTGACTGTACCAATTGTAGTATTGTGGAAATTCGCGAATCGTGGCAGCGGCGAGCAATGACAAATCAAAAGCGGTGGAATATTGCCCGTCATTTGGCAACCCCGAAGCGTTTTTAAAATGGGTGTTTTTCATCCCTAATTTGGCAGCATATTGATTCATATAAGTAGCAAAAATATGCTCGGCGCCAGCAATATGCTCAGCCAAAGCAACCGAGGCATCGTTGCCCGATTGAATAATCATCCCCTGAAGTAGGGTTTTGAGCGGAATGGTTTTGCCTACTTCAATAAAACTTTTTGAACCGCCCGTTTTCCAGGCTTTTTCGCTGATCATCACTTTATCATCAGGATTGGCTCTGCCGTCTCGAATAAAATGAAAAACCACATACGCAGTCATCAATTTAGCCAAACTGGCAGGCTGTTGTTTTTGATGCGGCTGATACGAGGCAATCAGTTTTTTGGCATTATAATCCACCAAAACATAGGAATTGAGATTGAGTTTAGGGGCTTGTGGGGTGATAAAAATGGTGGCGTGCGCACTAAACGCAACGAATACGCCCGCAAAAATAAACCGCTTGATTGGAGAGGAGTGAGTCATAATTTTTTTTACGGGATTATTGGTCAAAACGTTGGCGCAATTGACGCGCTAATTGATAAGCAGCCATCGCGTATTTGTTGTTGTGATTATAACGCGTTAGCACATAAAAATTCCAAAAAGTAAGCCACGTTTCATCCGCCTCATTTTGAGGCAAACTGATGAACGCTATTTTGGTTTTTGGATCAATATTTGGGTCAATATTCAGCCCTAATTTGCGCCAATCTTGCGCGGATTTTCGCGGTTTGTTGGTGCGTTGTTTGGCGTATTTTTGCTGGGATTTTTTTAAGTTAATCGGGCGTGCAAATTCACCATTTTTTTGCCAATAATGACGCGCAAAATAATTCGCAATCGAGCCAATCGCATCGGTTGGATCTGAAAATAAATCAATTTTTCCGTCCAAATTAAAATCCACCGCATAATGCCGATACGAGCTGGAAATAAATTGCGGATAACCCATAGCCCCCGCGTGCGAGCCTTTAATTCCCAAAGGAGAAATCACGTTTTCACGCGTCATCAGCAAAAAAGCACGCAGTTCGTTGCGATAGAATTTTTTGCGCCGATGGTTGCTAAATGCTTTTTGAGCCAGCGTTTTGAGGGTTGGATGTTTGCCTTTTTTATTGCCGTAATGGGTTTCTATGCCCAAAATCGCGACAATAATTTCGCTCGGAATGTGGTAGGTTTTGGCTGCGCGATCCAGTGTTTTTTGATGAGTGCGCCAAAATTTCAAGCCCGCTTTGATGCGATTTTCAGTAATAAATAGACGCTTATATTTGTCCCAAGTCATCGGCTGTCTGCGCCGAGTTTTCTTTCTTTTGGGTTTTTTAATGAGCGATTTTGTGGCGACTTTTAAATGGATTTGTGAAAACACAAACAACAATTCGCTTTTATTAAATTGGTGCGCTACTACCATTTCATTGATAAATTCTTGCACCAATTTAAAATTAGTCGCGGGCAGGGTTTTTGCGCCCAGCACCGTAGAAAATAATAAAAACAATAATAATGAAGCGCGCAAACTGAGGCGCAATGAAGTAGAAATGAGTGGATTGTTTAGCATAAATTTTGAACTATAGCCTTAAATAATTAGGAATTTTATATTTACTGATGGACATAATAATGCCAAAACCCGACATCAGCGTAATCAACGACGAACCGCCATAACTCACCAGCGGCAACGGCACACCGACCACGGGCAACAAACCCGACACCATTCCGACATTGACAAAAATATAGGTGAAAAATATCAAACTGAGACTAGCGCCCAATAGTTTAGAAAAATTATCTTCGGATTGAAATGAAATCACCAAACAGCGGTAAATCACCAGTCCGTATAAAAAAAACAAAAACAGCACGCCGATAAATCCCAACTCCTCGGCAATCACTGAAAAAATAAAATCGGTGGTGTGCTCGGGCAGAAAATTCAACTGCGACTGCGTGCCTTCACTCCAGCCTTTGCCAAACAGTCCGCCAGAGCCAATCGCGATTTTGGATTGAATAATATGATAGCCCGAACCCAGCGGGTCAGAACTCGGGTCAAACAGTGTCATAATGCGCTTTTTTTGATACGCCATCAGCAGATAATTCCAGCCGATATACGCGCCCGTGAGAAAAATTGAAATCAGCGCGCCTAAATTTAGCCAATTATTTTTGAGAATTTGAATCCGAATCCCCGAAAAAAACAACACATAAAATCCCGATGCGCCAATCAAAAGCGAAGTGCCGAGGTCGGGCTGTCGGGCAATCAGCAAAACAATCGTCAAAATTGCGATAATTGAAAGCAATATCGGCATCGGTTTAGGCGGCAGGGTTTTTTCACACAAAATAGAGGCAATCGCAATCGGGACGATGATTTTCATCAATTCGGAGGGCTGAAAACGCACAAAACCCAAATCCAGCCAACGCTGAGCGCCGCCACTTGAAGAGCCAAAAAACAGCGTTAAAATCAGCAAAAAAATGCCAAAAATCATCAAATAGGGCGAATAGCGTCTGAGTTGAATCGGTGGAATTTGAGCAATCATCATCATCGCGCTAAACGCCAACACAAAATGAAAAACTTGCTTGTAAATGGTTTGAATAGAGCCGATTGAGGCGCTATATAGAATGAACAAGCCAAAAATACTCACACTCGTTAGCATCAAAAATAGCCGCGTGTCCATTTTAAAATAATGCCAATAATGACGTATTTGCTGGATTGAAGGCAGTGTCATAAATTGGATAAAAAAATAATGGATGGATTTTGAGAAAAAATAACGCAACAAGTGAGCATTAGAAATTGAGTAAAAAATCGAGGATTATTTTAGGCGTTTTAGGCGTTTTTAGGAACTAAATTGCAACGTTCAAATGTGCAAAAATGACTTAAAATTACCCATTTAAATATCGCCAAAATTAAACTTGAAGCGTCAAAAATTAAAGTGAAAGTCAAACTTGAAAATTAAAATCAAAAAACAAAGTTAAAAAAAAATGATGCGCACGTTTAAAACTCAGCCCAGCAGCCACAAACCCACCGATCTGCGCTCACTCAGCAGCAGATTAAAACTCCGACACGCTGCCGCGCTGTTCATACTTTCTACGCCGATTTTGAGTTGAGCAAACGCGATGAGTTGTTTTGGCGGCAAAAATTGAGAAACCGCTCCCGTGCCGATTAGCACAAGACTCACTTCATCGGGGGTAATTAGCGGGAAAATCGTGGTTTTGTCTATTTTTTCCAACTCAAAAACCCCCAGTTCGGTGTGATAATTAGGCGAGACGAAACACGGAATTTTAAGCGTCAAATGCGCTAATTTAAGGCTTGAATCGTTGAGTGAAATAATGCTATTTTGGCTAGTGTCCTGCTCGTTAAATTCCATTATTTTGGCTGGGTATTTGACAAATCAAAGCGCATTATAGCAGTGTAAAATTATCTGATTTTTGTTTGGAGTGCAAATGATAAATTCTGATAAAACCGATACTTTTGAAGCGGATTTAAACAGTGGCGTGACTGCTTTTGATACCAAAAATTTTTCTATGGCGTATCAATTACTCGCCCCACTTGCCAATCAGGGCGACGCTGAATCGTTGTGGCGTTTAGGAATGATGCAAATGAATGGGCTCGGAATGGTGGCGAATCAATCGCTGGGTTTTGAAAATTTTCTCAAAGCCGCCGAACAGCAACACGGCTATGCGCATCATATGATTGCAGTGGCTTATATGACGGGCGAGGGCATCCAAAAAGATATGAGCAAAGCGGTTGAGTGGTTTGAAAAAGCCGCGGAATTTGCCTTGCCTGGCGCGATGTTGACGCTGGGAATGATTTTTGAAGATGGCACGGGAGGCGTGCAAAAAGACGCTGAAAAAGCCAAATTTTGGTATCAAAAAGCAGAGGAAATTGGATAAATGAAAACAAGATTTGCACCTTCTCCGACAGGATTTTTACACATTGGTGGCGCCAGAACCGCACTATTTTCTTGGCTTTGGGCGAGGCAACAGCATGGCAAATTTGTGTTGCGTATTGAAGACACAGACCTTGCACGTTCAACACAGGATTCGATGGATGCGATTTTGGCGGGAATGCACTGGCTGGGCTTGGATTATGACGAAGGCCCATTTTATCAAACCGATAAATTTCCGCGCTACAAAGCCATTATTCAACAATTATTGGACAACAATCAAGCCTATTATTGTGAATGCTCCAAAACGCGTCTGCAAACTTTGCGCGAAACTTTGATGGCAAACGGTGAAAAAGCCAAATACGATGGTCGCTGTCGGGACAAAAATCTGAGTGCTGGCGTGGTGCGTTTTCAAAATCCCGCCAGCGGATTGGTGCAATTTTCAGATGCGGTCAAAGGGCAAATTTCTATTGCAAATCAGGAATTGGACGACTTGATTATTGCGCGCAGCGATGGCACTCCGACTTACAATTTGACGGTGGTAGTGGATGATCACGATATGCAAATTGACACGGTGATTCGCGGCGATGATCACATTAATAACACGCCGAGGCAGATTAATTTGTATCGGGCGCTGGATTGGGAATTGCCGAGTTTTGCGCATTTGCCGATGATTTTGGGCAGCGATGGGGTGCGGCTGTCAAAACGTCACGGGGCAATGAGTGTGATGGCGTATCGCGATGCGGGATTTTTGCCCGAGGTGTTGCTGAATTATTTGGTGCGACTGGGCTGGTCGTATGGCGATCAAGAAATTTTTTCCGTGCCTCAAATGATTGAGTTGTTTGATTTGAGCAATATCAACAAAGCGCCAGCGAGTTTTAATGAAGAAAAATTATTATGGCTGAATCAAACCTATATTAAACAAATGAGTGCGGCGGATTTATGGCAAGCGTTGCACTGGCATTTGAGCCGTGAAAATCTTGAAATTGAGCAAAATACGCAGAGTTATTTGGTGATTGATTTTGTCAAAGAACGTTGTAAAACTTTGTTGGAAATGACAAATCGGCTCAAAATGTTTTATCAAAATACCGTAGAATTAGATCCAAAACTTGCCAAAAAACACTTTAAAAATAAACCACTGCTGGCAAAATTATGGGACAAATTAAGCCAACTAAACGACTGGCAAGCGTCAAATATTAAGCAAGTGATTGCTGAGGTTTGTCGTGAATTTGAGGTCGGTTTTGGCAAAGTAGGGCAGCCGCTACGTTTGGCAATTAGTGGCGATGGGAATATTGGCAGTATTGATTTGGCGACTGAGCTCGTGGGCAAAACCAGAACGCTGGCAAGATTGAAATCAGCGCTGACATTTGACACTTAACCCCACTCAAAAATGTTGAACAACACACAACTACAAACCCTCAAAACCCAATATCAAACGCTACAAACCACATTGATTGCTGATTTTTTGAACCACCCAGATTTGGTTGAAAATTTTGTGCTCGCGCGTGCGAGTGGCGTTGATCAATTACTTAACGATATTTGGCGTGAATTTGCGATGGACGATGCGCTGTGTTTGGTGGCAGTGGGTGGCTACGGGCGCGCTGAGTTGCATTTGCATTCGGACATTGATTTGCTCATTATTATTCCGAATAATACGCATCAAACTTATCAAAAAAGTATCGGCGAATTCCTGACTTTTTTGTGGGATGTGGGTTTAGAAGTCGGACATTCAACGCGGGATATGAGCGATTGCGTCAGTGAAATTGAGGATTTGAGCGTGGTGACTAATTTATTAGAATCGCGCTTTTTAATGGGCAACGAATCGCTATTTTTTCAAATGAAAGCAATGATTAAAAATAGCGATTGGTCGTCTCAATCTTTTTTCGTGGAAAAGCAAAAAGAACAGCACAATCGCCACCTTCATTTTTCTGATACGGCTTACAATTTAGAGCCAAATTTAAAAGAAAGCCCGGGCGGACTCAGGGATATTCACACCATCGCTTGGGTTGCAAAATGGTATTTTGACGTCAATCATTTGCTGGATTTGGTCAAAAGTAATTATTTGAATAAACTAGAATTTGATTTGTTAAAAGCAGGGCAATTATTTTTGTGGAAAGTGCGATTTGCGCTGCACGTTTTGGCGCGGCGGCGCGAAGATCGGCTGGCATTTCAATACCAAAAAGAAGTGGCAACGATGCTCGGATATGTGGATACCGAGCAGATTGCGGTTGAGCAATTTATGCGTGATTATTATCGAACTGTCAGCAAGATAGCGCGTTTTAACGACATTTTGCTACATTTGTTGGAAGACAAAGTGCTACACGCACAGACCTTAAATCCACGTTTTACGATTAATTACGGCTATATTCAGGCAAGCAATGCTGAGGTTTTTGTGCGTAATCCTGAAACGTTGATTGAGATTTTTTTGCTGATTGCCAAACATAATTATGTGCGCGGAATTGGTGCGAAAACGCTGCGACAAATGCAGTCAGACATTCATTTAATGGATTCGGATTATCATAAAAAACGCAAAAACAATCGCCTGTTTATTGAATTATTGCAACAAAATCAGGGCATCAACAAAGCCCTCAAACTGATGAATCGCTACGGGATTTTGGAGCGTTACGTGCCTGCGTTTGGCAAAATCACGGGGCTGATGCAATACGATTTGTATCACGCTTATACGGTGGATCAGCACACTTTATTTGTGATTCGCAATTTACGGCGTTTTTTTGTGGCGGATTTTGCCAAAGAATTTGACCTGTGCAGTGAGATTGCGCAAACCATCAAAAAACCCGAATTATTGTTGCTGGCTGGGCTGTTTCACGACATCGCCAAAGGCAGGGGCGGGGATCACGCTGAACTCGGCAGCGTGGATGCCACCCAATTTTGCAAGCACCATCAATTAAGACCTCAGGATTCGGCGCTGGTATCGGGTTTGGTGGCAAAACATTTGCTGATGTCGCACACCGCGCAGAAAAAAGACATTGAAGATTTTGAGGTGATTGAGACGTTTGCGAATGCAGTGGGATCGGTGAATTTTTTAAATTTTTTATACTTATTAACGGTCGCCGATATTCGCGCCACGCGTCCAGATTTGTGGAACAATTGGCGGGATGCGTTGCTCAAAAAATTATTTTATAAAACCAAAAACCACCTAGAAAATCGCCAAATTAAAGCGCCCGATATCAATCAACAAATCAAAACCATTCAGCGCGAAGTTGCCATTCAAGCGCAGCAGCAGGGGATTTTGCCAGCCACTATTGAGCGTATTTTTGCAGACTTGCCGAAGGATTATTTTTTGCATTATGAGCCCGAGGATATTTTGTGGCATTTGCATCTTTTGCACAAAGATCCCACAAAAATGCAGGTTGCTTCCAAAATATCAGAGCATAACGTGGTGGATATTTTTGTTTATAGCGATGATTCCGAAGGGTTATTTTTGAAATTGGTTGGCATTATTGAGCGACTGGGTTTGGATGTGGTGAATGCCAAAATTCTCACCACACAGCACAAAAAAACCTACAACACGCTCAGTATTTTATTTGATGAAATGTTGGAAAAAATCAATATCAATCAAGAAATTGAGGCGGAATTGAGGCGAGATAATGTTAGCGTGATGGCGCTGAGCAATAAATTGGCACATCGTCATTTTGATCATCGGATGAGCATTCATTTTTCGTATAACGAGACTTGGAATTTAACTCAAATAAACATCAATGTGATTGATAAACAAGGGATTTTATCAAATATTGCCTATGTTTTTTATCAATTAGGAATTTTGATATTCAATGCCAGAATTACCACGCTGGGCGAGCGGGTGGAGGATATATTTTTCATCAGCAATCGCCATCATCAGCCCTTAAATAAAGCTGAGAAAAGGGTGCTTGAAAAAACCCTGATTGAAAAATTATGACACAAAATTTTACAAAAATAGCGATGGTTTATAGTATGATTAGTCGCTTTTATTTTTGCAAATAATCCCCTTACTTTTATGAAAAAAATTAGTCTATTTGTTGCTTTCTGTTTGTTGTCATTTTCTGCATTTTCTAACTCAAATGTTTATACCGTAAAGGACAATGTTGCGCTAAAATCTTTTCGTTCTAACGACGCTAAAACCCTTGGTTTGCTTAAAAAAGACAGTAAATTACAGTTGGTAAATTTGCATTATTCTGGCTGGGCTCAAGTGATATTTAACAGCATTGATGGCTGGATTTTGTCCGCCAATATCACCCGAACAGTGCCGCGTAAAGTGACCAAAGCTTCCAACGCTCAATTGCAAGTAATCAAAAATAAATCACTCCAACAAAACGCCTCTAAAACGGTCAATAGTAGAGTCAGAGTTTTGTTATTGGAAAACAATTCATTATCCAAAAAGAACAGTGCATTAACCTCAAAAGCAAAAAAAATATTAAAAAAACAAACCAAATTGCTTGAGAAAAACAAAGATTTGAATAAAGACAACGGCGACTTATCGCAGAAAAATAAAGCTTTATCAGCAAAAATAGAAACCACGTTTAAACAAAACAAAAACCTGAATAAAAAGAATCGTGATTTGCTCAAAAAAAATAAGAAACTGAACAACACTTTAAAGGAATTAACGTCAGTTCAAGAACCTTCAGGCATCAATTGGATGTTGGCGATGATTATCGGACTGATTGTGGGGTCAGTGGTCGGTGGTTTAATCACGCGTTCTGCACTTAAAAAGAAGGCAAGCGCTTAAGTATTTACGCTCACTTTTTTTTACGACACTACAAAGACAAATCTACTTTGTAGTGACTCATTCTCACATCACTCGTCATACGTCTTATGTATGAAAACTATTTAAAAAATCCAGCTCAGCAAGCAACGCAGCGAAAAACAGGGGTGTTGATTACTAATCTCGGCACGCCTGATTTTCCGACCAAAAAATATGTTAAAAAATATTTGGCTGAATTTTTGTCCGATACTCGGGTAGTGGAGCCGCCGCCTCATCGCTGGATTTGGCAGTTTTTTTTACGCACCATTATTCTCAACACACGCCCGCAAAAAGTTCAAAAAAATTACGCCAAAATTTGGGATAGCGTCGGATACGGCTCGCCTTTATTGACTATTAGTAAACTGCAATTGACTAAAATTAGTGCGCTATTAAAACAACACGATGGCGACTTAGCGTGTGAATTAGGAATGCGCTACGGCAATCCATCGATTCAATCTGGGTTGAGAAATTTGCACAAAAAGGGCTGTGAGAAAATCATTGTGTTGCCACTATATCCGCAATATTGTAGCGCAACGACAGGTGCAACATTTGATGCGCTGAGTGCTGAAATCAAAACGTGGCGGGTGGTGCCTGAGCTGGTTTTTATCCAAAGTTATGCGCAAAATAATGCCTATATTCAAGCGCTGGTCAATTCGGTAAAAACTTATCAGAAAACACACGGCAAACCCGATCAGCTGATTATTTCTTATCACGGCATACCGCAGCGCTACGTGGATCAGGGTGACACGTATTATCAGCAATGTGTGATGACTGCGGAATTATTAGCGAATGCGTTGGGGCTAAAAACTGACGCCTATCAAATCACTTTTCAATCTATTTTTGGACGCGAGGCTTGGCTTGAGCCGCGCACGGATGTCACGCTGAAAACTCTTGCTGAGCAAGGCAATCAGCACGTGCAAGTGATTTGTCCAGGATTTGCCAGTGACTGCCTTGAAACTTTGGAAGAAATTAATATTGAAAACAGAGAAAAATTTATCTGCGCGGGCGGTGCTAAATTCGGCTACATTCCCGCATTGAATGCCGATGACAAACACATTCAAATGCTGGCGGATTTAATAATCGCCAAACAATTCATCAAAAAATCCAGCACCAAACGACAATGACGGACACATGTAAATATATATTGGCTGCGATTTTGCTTGTTCAAAATAAAATATATGATTCGCATAATTTATATTATGTTAAATAACTTTTCGGTTTGTTTTTTATGTTCGGATTTCGGACTATACTTCTTATTTAATAATAAGAAAACAAAATGGACACATTAGAAAAAACTAAAACACAACCTCTACATCATTTAGGAAACTAAAAAAAGCTAGGGGGGGGGGCAATTATGATTTAAACAGTTCAAGTAATCAAACGTAATGGCTCACGCCAGCCTATCGATATGGAAAAAATCCATCTGGTCGTCAATTGGGCATCCGAGGGTTTGA
>CAZRUL010000018.1:7445-15096 GCA_964603245.1 uncultured Piscirickettsiaceae bacterium | reverse complement strand
CCCAATTGATTCAAACGCTGACGCAAAAACGCATTCGCACTCACCCCGCCTGCAACGACTAAAGTGGTGTATTGTGTGTGAATCAGCGCGCGTTTGCATTTGATGGCGAGTGTTTCAATGGCGGCGATTTCAAACGCTTTGGCGATATTGGCAGGCTCGGTGGGATGTTGGGCAAAAGTATTGCGCGCAAAGGTTTTGAGTCCGCTAAAACTAAAATCCAGCCCTGGTCTGTCGGTCATCGGTTTGGGAAAAATAAAACGCCCCGCCTTTCCGCGCTTCGCCAGCTGTTCCAGCGCACAGCCCCCAGGATAGCCCAGCCCCAGAATTTTGGCGGTTTTATCAAACGCCTCGCCCACCGCATCATCAAGCGATTCGCCCAAAATCTGATAGCGTCCCAATCCAGCCACCTCAACCAACAACGTATGCCCGCCCGACACCAACAACGCCACAAATGGAAACTCAGGCTTACGCACCTCCAAAAGTGGCGCGAGCAAATGCCCCTCCATATGATGCACGCCGAGCGCAGGAATGCCCAACGCCCACGCCAAACTCTTCGCCACCGATGCACCCACCAACAACGCACCCGCTAGCCCTGGGCCTGCGGTGTAGGCAATCCCGCTCAAATCATTCAAGCCCAGTTTTGCATCCGCCAAAACCGCACGAATCAGCGGCGTGAGTTTTTGAATGTGATCACGCGAGGCAAGCTCAGGCACAACCCCGCCGTATTCAGCGTGCAATGCCACTTGAGAAAACAGCCGATGCGCAATCAGTCCGCGCCGAGTGCCATAAACCCCCACCCCAGTTTCATCGCATGAGCTCTCAACGCCCAGCGTGATAAACTCAGTGGTTCGCACCTAAATACACCTCGCGCACTTGATCATTGGACAAAATCGCCGCTTTGTCGCCATACGCAATAATGCCGCCATTGTGCAAAACATAGGCGTGATCGCAAGTGTCCAGCATTTCGCGATAATTGTGATCGGTAATCAACACGCCGATACCGCGTTCTTTGAGTTGCAAAATAATGTGCTGAATGTCGCTGATTGAAATCGGATCAACCCCTGCAAACGGCTCATCCAACAAAATAAATTTAGGATTCATCGCCAACGCTCTGGCAATTTCCACCCGCCGCCGCTCGCCGCCCGACAAACTAATGCCTTGTAATTGACGAATATGGGTAATGTGAAATTCGGCGAGCAACGCGTTTAAATGTTGTCGCCTTTGGGTGTTGTTCAAATCAGTGCGTAATTGTAGCACCGCCAAAATATTATCTTCAACGCTGAGTTTGCGAAAAATACTCGGCTCTTGCGGCAAATATCCCAGCCCTAAACGGGTGCGTTTGTGCATCGGCAGCGCGCTAATATCGCATTCATTGACAAATACCGAGCCTTTATCCGCGCTTATCAGTCCGCAAATCATATAAAAACACGTGGTTTTGCCTGCACCATTCGGGCCGATGAGCCCCGCAATTTCTCCGCCTTTAACTAAAAATGACACGTCATGCACGATGGCTCTGCCGTCGTAAGATTTACACAGGTTTTGGATTTTTAGAACATTTTCAGCCACAATGACAATCACTTAAAAACAAGAAAGGAGGATTTTAACAGGTCAATCCAATTGCTCAAACCCTATTTGCGACAAAGGTTTAGAGCTAAAAACTGGCTCAACTTTGATTTTATTTTGGGTGCGCGTTTGAATCAGCAACGCGCCGAGTGAATTGATGCCGACAGCCGTGCCGACAAACGTGCGCCGCTTGCCTTGATAACGCAGTGTTTTAGCGCGCAAATAATCGTAGCGCCGCCATTCGGTTTGAAAATACGCCAAACCGTGACGTTCAAATAATTCGCAATAGTTGAAAATTTGCGCAATCAACTCCGCACTCAGCGTCGGCAAATCGGGCAATTTTGACAAATGATGCGCCAAATCCGTCCACGCCGTGTCGCACGCAAAATCCGCGCCTAAATTCACGTTCAGCCCCAGTCCGATAATCACCGTTTGACGGGTGTTTTGGATTTGATTTTCCAGCAAAATCCCTGCCAGTTTTTGATGCTTTAAATACACGTCGTTCGGCCATTTGAGTGCCACATTTGACAATTGATAACGCCGAATTAAAACCCGCACCACCGCCAAACCGATGACCAAACTCAGCCCATTTAACGCAACACCGAGCGCAAACGGATAGCGCACCGACAACAACACACTGCTATTTTTGGGCGCTATCCAAGTGCGTCCGTGCTGACCTTTGCCGTGAGTTTGAGCGCGCGCGATGCAGATTTGCGGATGATTTGAGGCGGGTAATTGTGCCAAATAATGACTGGTGCTGGAAATAGAATCAAAAACCCAGCACTCAATCGGGGCGGGAAATTGCTGGCGTAGTGCTGAATAATCCATCGTAAAAGTGGGTGAAAAATCAGTCAAAAAACATTCGCCGATTTGGGTTAAATAGGATTTTTGAGAACGTGTTTTACTGCTGATGCGCACGTCTCAGACTATAAAATAACGGGATGAATTTTACCCAACCCTGCTGATGAAAATAGCCCTCGGTGTTGAATATTTAGGCACTCAATTTCACGGCTGGCAAATGCAAAAATCAGCCATTCGCACCGTGCAAAGCGTGGTGGAACAGGCACTTTCAAAGATTGCCGATGAGCCGATTAAAGTTTTTTGCGCGGGCAGAACAGATGCGGGCGTGCATGCGCTGGAGCAGGTGATTCATTTTGAAACTGCGGTGATTCGGAGCTGCAAAGCGTGGTTATTGGGCGGCAATGCCAAACTGCCGTATGACGTGAATTTTAAGTGGGCGCGGATTGTGGAGGGTGATTTTCATGCGCGTTTTAGTGCGCGGGCACGGCAATATCATTATCACATTCACAATACGCCCGTGCGCTGTGCGCTGACTCACGCCACCGAATTATGGGAGCCGCGACCGCTGAATCTAGAAAATATGCAATGCGCCAGTCAATATTTACTCGGCAAGCACGATTTCTCTGCGTTTCGCGCCAAACTTTGTCAGGCAAAATCGCCCATTAAAACCATTGAGCATTTGCATCTCACGCGTCAAAATGACAAAATTTTGCTTGACATTAAAGCCAATGCTTTTTTGCATCATATGGTGCGCAATATTGTCGGCACGTTGTTAAAAGTCGGCAGAGGGGAGCGGGAAGCACACTGGGTGGCAGACGTGCTAGCCAGCGGACAACGCCAGCGGGCGGGAGCGACAGCCAAACCGCACGGCTTGTATTTTGTCAAAGCGTTTTATAAATAAGCACTTTAAATAAATACGCCGAATAAACGCTTTAAATCAGCATTCAAAAAACCAATCACAGCGTTTTATGATTGATAAATAAATTCAAAAAAACGCATCAAAAAACTCAAATTTAAATCAGTCCGCCAAACCCTAATCGCGCAAAAAATGTTTCAGCGGGCTTTGCTGAGTCGCCTCATCGCCCAACACTTTCCAAGCATAACGGAGTGCATCGGTGCGCCGCTCGTGAAAGCGATGTTTGCCATATTTTGCCACAAAACCAGAACGCTCCAATACGTGGTGAATGCTTTCAGTGCGGGCAAATAAAATCTCAACCCCATTTTGGGAGCAGCGATCCAGCAATCCTCGCAACATTTCCTCGCCACTGGCATCGATACGATTCATACCTGCCATATCAACAATGATATATTTGAGATACTGGCGTTTATCAGCAATCAAATTTAACATTCTGTCTTCAAAATAACCCGCATTGGCAAAATATAACGAGCCCGTGTATTGGACAATTGCCACGATGCTACAACTTTTTAAATCATTGTCTTTTGCGCTGACCAAAATCCGTGAATCATCAGATGCAGAAAGTTCGACAAATCGCGGTTTCATCGTGCGGAATAAAAACAAACCCAGCGACAAAATCACACCGACAATAATGCCGTTTTCTAAATGTGGCGCGAATAATAAAGTTAAAACAAAGGTGATGATTGCCACCACAGCATCGTGCTTTTCAACCTTCCACGCGTGCTGAATGGGCGCGAATTTAATCAAACTGCCCACCGCCGTAATAATCACCATCGCCAGCGTGGCTTGTGGCAAATGATACAACAACGGTGTCAGCCACAGCAGCGTAGCACCCACAACCAGTGCGGTAATGACCGATGAAAATCCCGTAATCGCCCCTGCTGAAATATTCACTGCCGATCTGGAAAATGAACCCGACACCGCATACCCACTGGAAAAACTAGAGGCGATATTTGCCAGCCCTTGACCGATGAATTCTTGATTGGCATCTAGGCGTTGCTTGGTTTGCGCCGCCATTGATTTGGCGATTGAAATAGCTTCCATAAAACCCACCATTCCAATGGTAATGGCTGCCACTGTCAAATCACGCATTGCCACAAAATCAAAATCAGGCATTGACACGCTCGGCAATCCTTGCGGAATACTGCCAATAATCGCACCGCCCAGCCCGCCCAATTCCACGGGCAATCCATAATCCAGCCACCAAGAAGCCACCGTAGTGATCAGCACTGCCACCAAAATACTCGGCACTTTGGGGGCAAATTTCTTAATCCCGACAATGATAAAAAACGCAGTCATTGCCATCAAAAAAGAATACAAATGGGTGTCCGTCAGCGCATTCATCAACACGCCCCAAATTTGCTCGTAGGTATGATCTGCCACTGGATTTACCACGCCAAATACTTTAGACAGCTGAGATGTGCCAATAATAATCGCCGCCGCATTGGTAAAACCCATCACCACAGGATGCGAGAGGAAATTAATAATCGCACCGAATTTTAAAACCCCAACCAACAACTGAAACACGCCCACTAAAAATGCCAACAAAAAGGCATACGCGATATAAGTATCGGGATTGACGGCATAAGGTTGCAATGCCGCTGCCGTCAGCAATGACACCACTGCCACCGGACCGGTGCTGAGTTGATGAGAAGAGCCAAAAAGAGCGGCAATCATCACTGGCAAAAAAGAGGCGTATAAACCGTATTGAGGCGGCAGGTTTGCCAATTGTGCATACGCCATTGATTGTGGCACTAACACCAGCGCCACCGTCAATCCAGCGATGATGTCTGTTTTTAAAATTTTAGGATTTTTTAACTGACCGATCCACGACAGAAACGGTAAAAATTTGGCGATTTGATTCATTGATAACGGCGCATTTGGCGCAAAAGTGAAATATTTTAATGCAAACTCTATTATATAATAATGTGCTAATAATGCACCGTTTGATTTAAAAATACGGGCTGATTAAAAACCACAAGCACTGATTTAACCCTATTTAAACCCACCCACAAAATTAGGATTCCCTATGAAACTCGTTGAAAATCTGCATTTTAATAATATTAAAGGCGATATTACGGGCGGCATTACCGCTGGCGTTGTCGCCCTGCCGTTTGCTTTAGCGATGGGACTTGCCTCGGGAGCGGGCGCAATTGCAGGACTTTACGGCGCGATTATCACGGGATTTTTTGCCGCATTATTTGGAGGCACGGGCGCACAAGTCTCAGGGCCGACTGGTCCGATGACGGTGGTGATGGCGTTGATTGTGACCAAATATATTAGCCTAAATCCAGACACAGGGCTGGCGATTGCCTTTAGTGTGGTGGCGCTGAGTGGGTTATTTCAAATCGCATTTGGGCTGTTAAAATTCGGGCGATTTATTAATTTTATGCCCTATCCCGTGATTTCAGGATTTATGTCGGGCATCGGCTTTACGATTATTATTTTGCAAATCCCGCAAGTGTTGGGGCTGTATGACATCAAAGGATCAACAACTGGTATTTTGTCGCAACTGCTTGATGTTGAACAATATTTTGCCAATACGGGTGCGATTTCAATCGCGCTCATCACTTTGGCGCTGGTGTATTTACTGCCGAAAAAAATCAGCAAAATTATCCCCTCTCCGCTATTTGCGCTGGTGGCTGGCACGTTAATTTTAATGTTGGGTTTGCAGTTTTTCATCTCGCCAACAGAGTCACACATTGCGATGACATTGGGCAATATTCCCACAGGTTTGCCCAGTTTTCAGCTGCCTATTTTTGACTCTGAGTTAATTTTGGATATGGTTATTTCTGCGCTGACACTCGCTGTGCTCGGCTCAATTGATTCACTTTTAACCTCGCTGGTGTCGGATGAAATTACCCGCACCCATCATAAATCTAATCGCGAACTCGTCGGACAAGGCATCGGCAATACAATCTCTGGATTATTTGGTGGATTGCCTGGCGCGGGTGCAACGATGCGCACGATGACCAACGTCAAAGCAGGCGGACTCACCCCGCTCTCGGGTATGTTTCACGCGATATTGTTGCTGATCATTGTGCTGGGCGGAGCGCAATATGCCAAAGAAATTCCGCTCGCCGTATTGGGCGCGATTTTAATCAAAGTAGGCACCGATATTATTGACTGGGAGTTTTTCAAAAGAATGCGTTTGGCGCCCTCATCGGGATTAATTATTATGCTGACGGTGCTGGGTTTTACGATTTTTTACAATCTGACCGCCGCGGTTGCCATCGGACTGGTAATGGCAAGTATGGTTTTGTTGCAACGCGTGACAGACACGCAACTTGACGGGATTGTGGCGATTCAAACGACCGCTGATGCCGCCCAACTTGACGAACATTATCAGGCATTTATTCGCAAAGGCGATGCGCTCTTTTATCAACTCCACGGTGCGATTAGTTTTGGGGCTGCCAAAGGAATTGCGAAGGATTTTTCCACCAAAAGCAATTACACCAAAGTGCTGCTAGATTTGTCAAATGTGCCCAATATTGATTACACAGCCTCGCGCGCCATTGCGGAAATCTGTCGCATTTGTAGCGAAAAATCTGCCACGATTCATATTATTGGTGCGAATGAAAAAGTGGGTAAATTCTTAAAAAATATCGGCATTGATGCATCAATACTGACACCGAAAAATCCATTTTGAGAGCGATTTTAGCGGATGATAATTCAATCAGAAAACTCAAAATATAATCATCGTTCGCTCATTATTTGGCAATAAAACCAAAAAAATATCGAAAAAAAAATTCAAAAAAATAAAACGCAAAAACTCAAAAAAATGCCAAAAAAAAACCTTGCCAAACGAGCAAGGTTTATGCGCATTCAAACGCGTTAAACTGCGTTTTTAGACTCAGCCGCTGCTTTGGCTTTTTCTGCACTTTCTTTAATCGCCGTGAGTGCTTTTTCAAGAATATGATGCAATTCATACAACGCCGAAACGGGCATCACCAAACGCTGAGAAATGCGCCGAATTTCTTTTCTGTCTGCGTCATTTGTCAGCCCTAATTCTTGGTAGCAATCAATCTTTGCCACTTGCGCGCGCAATGAAATCGTGGCAACGCCGTCCACATAAGTTTCGTTTTCAGGTGGATGCACGGTTGGATTTACGGTGGTTTCTGTGGTCATTTTGTGTCCTTAATTAATAATGAAAAAAAATATTTCTGCGCTATTTTAAAACTTACTGTGCGCCAAAAATACAATAATGCATTTTGCGCGGTTAAAAAAACAAGCAAAAAATAGAATTAAAAAAACCAGTCTAAACGCATTCAAAACTTACTCAAAAATTATTCAAAAATCTGCGTCCCAATCCACGCGTATCACCCGCTCATCCAGATTTACCGCAATCAAATACGGCGCAATATACGCAAT
>CAZRUL010000018.1:2326-7345 GCA_964603245.1 uncultured Piscirickettsiaceae bacterium | reverse complement strand
GTATCACCCGCTCATCCAGATTTACCGCAATCAAATACGGCGCAATATACGCAATCCAATGCTCTTTATTTTGCGCATTATCGCCAACAATCAGCACGTGATTTGCACCCGTATCCACCAAATTCACCACGTGTCCGAGCGAAACATCCAGCGTGTTAATCACCTCAAGTCCGATCAAATCGCGCCAATAATGTTGTCCCGTGGTGAGTTTTGGCAGTTGAGTTTTATCAATGTAGAGCTCAGCGCCCATCAACACAAGTGCTTGCTCGCGACTTTCAAACCCCCGAATTTGCGCCACCAAAGTTTTGGATTGGACTCTGTGCGCGCCATATTTCAACACCTGCCACGTTTTATTTTGATAAATATGCCACGGCTGATACGCAAAAATATTGCTGCGCGGATCAGTGTGCGAGAAAATTTTCACCCAGCCCTGAACGCCAAAAAAGCCATTAATCTTACCGACTAATAGCTTTTTAGAATCCTCTAAAGTGTGCATTATTGAGAACGCACAACGGCGGATTTATTGGGTTTTTGCAACGGATGTCGCTGTGGTTTTTGCAACGGTTTTTGCGATGGATTTGGCAGCCATCCGCTTTTCATAAATCGCAGGATTTTTAAATTCCTTAACCAATTGCCGCACTCTGTCTGAGAGTTGTGCGCCTTTGGATTGCCAATAATTTAGCCGATCTTCATTTAATGAAAGTCGAACTTCCTGTCCGCGTGCCACGGGATTGAAATAACCAATTCGCTCAATATAACTACTGTCTCTACGCTTTCTAGAGTCGGTGGCAACAATTGAATAAAAAGGTTTTTTCTTGGCTCCACCGCGGGCTAATCTGATTTTAACCATGGGTTTTTTGCTCCTTTTTGATGTTTAAGGCGCGGGATTATATCAGTTTTGTGGGATTATTTTTGCGCAACTTTTTTAATTTATCGCTGAATTTTTTAATTGAATGGTTTAAATCACACTTGTCGGGCTAATTTTTGCGCATCGCCTGTATAGTTGAGCGGACACAATTGAATCAGCGCCTGCTTTGCCTCGTCGGGAATGTCCAAAGTTTGCACAAATTGCGTCAATAATTGCGCATCAATCGTTTGCCCGCGAGTCAATGCCTTGAGTTTTTCATACGGATTTTTCACCCCATAACGCCGCATAATCGTCTGAATCGGCTCAGCCAACACCTCCCACGCCGCGTCTAAATCACGGGACAGGCGCGCTTCGTTAATTTGCAATTTGCCCATTCCTTTAATAATGGATTCATACGCCACCCACGAATGCGCACAACTCACGCCCAAATTGCGCAACACGGTAGAATCGGACAAATCCCGTTGCCAGCGCGAAATCACCAATTTATCCGCCAAATGCGTATTTAGTGCATTCGCAATCCCCAAATTGCCCTCGCCATTTTCAAAATCAATCGGATTGACTTTATGCGGCATCGTCGAAGAGCCAACTTCGCCAGCAATGGTTTTTTGCTTAAAATATCCCAACGAAATATAGCCCCAAATATCGCGACAAAAATCAATCAAAATTGAATTAAACCGATTCATCGCGTGAAAATATTCTGCCATATAATCGTGCGGTTCAATTTGCGTGGTGTGTGAGGCATAATTTATCCCCAAATCCTCAATAAAATCTTGAGAAAACGCCTGCCAATCCACTTCGGGATACGCACACAAATGGGCGTTAAAATTCCCCACAGCGCCGTTAAATTTGCCCATAATTTGCACCGTTTCCAACTGCACAATTTGGCGTTTTAAGCGGTGCGCCACGTTTGCCATTTCCTTGCCCACAGTGGTCGGAGAAGCAGTCTGTCCGTGGGTTCGCGCCAGCATCGGAATGTGTGCATTGTCGGTGGCGAGCGCATTCATCAACGCCAACAATTCGCGCATTTTAGCGAGCATCAACCCGCGCCCCTGTTGCAACATCAGCGCATACGCTAAATTATTAATATCCTCCGAAGTGCAAGCAAAATGCACAAATTCACGCACCAAAACCAACTCGGCGTTGTCCTGAATTTTTTCTTTGAGAAAATACTCCACCGCTTTCACGTCGTGATTTGTGGTGCGCTCAATCTCTTTAATTCGCTCGGCATCTGCGAGTGAAAAATGCGCGCTGATATTGTGCAAAAACGCACGCGCTTCATCGCTAAAAGCACTCACTTCGGGGATTTCTGGATGATCTGACAAAGCTTGCAACCATTGAATTTCAATCAAAACCCGATATTTGATCAAACCAAATTCGCTAAAAATCGCAGACAATGGCTGGGTTTTGGCAAAATATCGCCCATCTATCGGCGAAATGGCTGTTAAAGTATTGAGTTCCATCGCGTTTGCCTGTCTTGAAAAAATGCTAAAATTATACGCTTTTATATTTTCTTAAAATTCAATGAAAACAGCCTATTTAACACACCTAAACCAGCGCGCAAAAGACAATTTACCACCACTTTCGCTCGATGCAAAACAAACCCAATCGGTGGTTGAACACCTAATTAACAATGACGAGAGCGCGTTTTATCTGGATTTACTCACCCACCAAATTCCGCCAGGCGTGGACGAGGCAGCCTACGTCAAAGCGGGATTTTTGACCAGTGTGGCAAAGGGCGAGCAGGCGTGCGCGGCGATTGACCAAAAACACGCCGCTTTTTTATTGGGCACAATGCTCGGCGGCTACAATATTACGGCATTAATTGAGTTGCTTGAAATTGAGGCAGTGGCTGAAAAGGCCGCGCATTTTTTGGGCACACATACGATTTTGATTTACGAGGCGTATCAAATCATTTTTGACAAAGCCAAACACAATATATATGCCCAAAAAGTGTTGGACAGTTGGGCAAATGCCGAGTGGTTTTTTCACCACAAAACCCCGTTGGCAAATGAAATCAAACTCAGTGTTTTTCGGGTTGAAGGCGAAATTAACACCGACGATTTATCGCCCGCCACCGAAGCGTGGTCGCGTCCCGATATTCCGCTGCACGCCCAATCTATGCTCGCCAAAACGATGCACAATCCGCTCCAAACCATCAAAAAACTCAAACAAAAAGGACTGCCAGTGGTCTTTGTCGGCGATGTGGTCGGCACGGGCTCTTCGCGCAAATCCGCCATCAATTCGGTGTTGTGGCATTTGGGACGTGACATAGATTACGTGCCGAATAAACGCACTGGCGGAATTATTTTAGGCAACAAAATTGCGCCGATTTTTTTCAATACCGCACAAGATTCTGGCGCGTTGCCGATTGAATGCGACGTCTCAAAAATGCAAATGGGCGATGAAATTGTGATTCATCCTTTTGAGGGAAAAATCACCAAAAACGGAAAAATTATCAGTCAATTTACCCTCACGCCAAGCACGATTACCGACGAAGTGCAGGCAGGCGGGCGAATTCCGCTGATCATCGGCAGAGGTTTAACTGACAAAACGCGACACGATTTGAGTTTGCCAGTGAGTGATATTTTTCTGCGCCCACAAGACACAAACGACATCAAAACAGGCTACACGTTGGCGCAAAAAATCGTTGGCAAAGCTTGCGGTGTGAAAGGCATTCGTCCTGGCACGTATTGTGAGCCGCGGATGACCACAGTCGGCTCGCAAGACACCACCGGCGCGATGACTAGAGACGAACTCAAAGAATTGGCGTGTTTGGGATTTTCGGCAGATTTGGTGATGCAAAGTTTTTGTCACACCGCTGCTTATCCAAAACCCGTGGATTTAGATTTGCAACATTCCTTGCCTGATTTTATCCAATCGCGCGGCGGGGTGGCGCTCAAACCAGGCGATGGCATTATTCATTCGTGGCTCAATCGGATGTTATTGCCAGACACAGTCGGCACTGGCGGAGATTCGCACACGCGTTTTCCCATCGGCATTAGTTTTCCCGCGGGATCGGGTTTGGTGGCGTTTGCTGCCTCGCTCGGCGTGTTGCCGCTCGATATGCCCGAATCCGTGCTGGTGCGTTTTAGTGGCACTATTCAGCCGAATATCACCCTGCGCGATTTGGTCAATGCGATTCCTTATGTGGCGATTCAGCGGGGTTTGTTGAGTGTGGAAAAAAGCACCAAAGTGAATGTTTTTTCTGGGCGGATTTTAGAAATTGAAGGGTTGGGAGATTTGAAAGTAGAACAGGCGTTTGAGTTGGCTGATGCCTCGGCTGAGCGATCGGCGAATGGTTGCACGATTCGCCTCAATAAAGCGCCGATTGAAGAATATTTAAATTCCAACATTGCGCTATTGTCTTCAATGATCAATGCGGGCTATCAGGACAAAAACACGCTCACCAAACGCATTCGCGCGATGCAACAATGGCTGGCATCGGCTGATTTATTAAAGGCGGACGAGAATTGCGAATACGCGCAGATTATTGAGATTAATTTGGATGAAATTAAAGAGCCGATTCTTGCTTGTCCAAACGATCCAGACGATGTCAAACTGTTATCAGAGGTGGCTAACACACCCATTGACGAGGTGTTTATCGGATCGTGTATGACCAACATCGGGCATTTTAGGGCGGCGGCGCAATTACTCAAAAACACGTCCGATTTACCCGTGGAATTGTGGATTGCACCACCGACTAGAATGGACGAGGCGCAACTCAAAAAAGAGGGGATTTACGACACTTTTCGCGCCATTACGCCACACACCGAAATGCCAGGTTGCTCGCTTTGTATGGGCAATCAAGCGCGGGTTAAGGACAATGCCACGGTGGTTTCAACCTCAACGCGAAATTTTCCAAATCGTTTAGGGGATGGTGCAAACGTGTATTTGTCGTCTGCTGAAGTGGCTGCTATTTGTGCAAATTTGGGACATATTCCGAGTGTGGCAGAATATCACAGCGCGATGCAAAATCTTGAACCGATGGCGGGCGAGATTTATCAATATCTTAATTTTGATAGACTAGAAGGTTATCAAGATGAGTTGGGTAAGATTTCGCTGGAGAATGTTGTTGAGTGAAAATGTGATTGATTGGTTGATTAAAAATTTTAATTAAGCATAAAAAAGTCGCAAATAAATGCGACTTTTTT
>CAZRUL010000018.1:0-2226 GCA_964603245.1 uncultured Piscirickettsiaceae bacterium | reverse complement strand
TTAATCTTCGCTTCCTTATACATCACGTGCTGACGCACCACAGGATCAAATTTCTTCACCTCAATCTTTTCAGGATGAAGTCGCTTGTTTTTAGTAGTCGTATAAAAATGCCCAGTTTTAGCCGATGACACTAATTTAATTTTCTCTCTCATATCTCTAACTCCTTAAACTTTATGTCCGCGACCGCGAACCTCTAAAAGCACCTCGTCGATGCCTTTTTTGTCAATAATTCGCAACCCTTTAGCCGACAATTTTAACTTCACAAAACGATTTTCACTCGCCACCCAAAACCGATGCGTGTGCAAATTTGGATAAAAACGACGACGCGTTTTATTGTGCGCATGAGACACGTTATTGCCACTAATCGGGCGTTTTCCTGTTACTTGACATACTTTTGCCATAGTTATACCTATCCACAAAATTATTAAAGCGGGGAATTATACGCACAAAACGCCTCAGGATTAAATAAACTATTTACTATTGTCGCAACAAACGGTATCATCGCGCCCCTCGGAGGGATGGCAGAGCGGTTGAATGCACCGGTCTTGAAAACCGGCAAGGGCTTATCCCCTTCTAGGGTTCAAATCCCTATCCCTCCACCAACTTCATATTAGAATAAAATCCAACAATCTCCAAAAAAAAACACTCATCAAAATAAAGTTTTATAGATTATTTTTTAAATCAATTGAAACTGATAAAATTTGCCCCGATATTTGGTGACAATCATCAAATATTTTAACTCATCAAAATTTACAAACCACTAAAAAAAATGAATTCAAACTCTAAAACTCGCCCCGCTATATTTCGCTTATTCTCCAAAAAGCAATGCATCGCTGGATTAACTGCGCTATTCATCGCCTCTAGCGCATTCAGCCTCACTATCGGAGAGTTTTCTCAGCAAGTTATGTATTTTTTGAGCCAAGATAGCTCCCTTGAAACTTCTAAAATTGACGTTCGCATTAAACAATTAGAATTAGACAGTAGTCTAAGTAATTATGTTGATTTGAAAGCAATTGTAACGCTAAATACCAATTATACGTATTGGAACAACGACAAAGACACCACTTCCACCTCTATTTACACCAAATCCAGTGAAAAACACAGCGAAAGTGCTAAATTAGACGTTAGTAAACGTTTTTTAGATAATCCTAGCAGCTTCTCAATAGGCATTAAACGTGGCGTATCTGAAGAAAATCTCAAAAGAAATAAACAACTTAAGTATTATGATGGTTATGAATTATATGAAGATACTGATACTTATTATGTTAAAGGAAAAATTCCGTTCTTAAAACTGGACTCTAATGCCTCGGTCTCCAGAACTTACCATCAAAATATTCTAGATTTGGACAAGAAAAATCTTTCTTTTTCTGAAGAAAAAGAAGATTATTTGGTGAAACGCCTCAAACAACTCTTAAAATTAGCAAGTTATCAAGGAAAACAACTGATTTATCAAGAACATTTACAAGATCTGCGGGACATTCAACCCCACAATTCAAAAGATCGGGCAAATATCAAAAATGCCCTATTAAAAATCCAAACAAAATTATCCAAAACTCAAGCAAAATTACAAAGTGTACGTCAAACCCTCGCCATTGAATTAAACAACAATGCATTATTAAGTCAAACTGTGCAGATTGATTGGCAAAAATCCATAGAATTAGTTAAAAACGTAAGAAATTATCTTAAAGCCAACGCCAGAGATTTACAAAAACTAGCAATTGATCAACAATCCAAGCGAGATAATATTAAATATTATAAAAATCAAAATTTGCCCAAATTAGATTTGTATATCAACCTTGAGCGCGAAATATTAGACAGCAACACCAAAACTACCGAATCCGAAAGCAACAAAGATACTTACACTGTTGGGCTGGTATTTGAATTCCCGTTATTTGGCAATATCACCAATCAAACCAATCTGAGCATTGCGGAACTTGGACTGCGAAAACTGGTGATTGCTTACAAAAATACACTTAAAAAACTAGAATCCAAAACAAAGACTTTGGATATATCGCTCGCCTCCAACCAACAAATTCTCAATCAGCAACCGAAACTCATCCGCTCCGAACACCAACAAGTCAAAACAGTGCTGGACAATTATGCGCACAAAACTGGCACAATAAAACACATTATTGACGCATTCAACGATCAAGCGTTGGCGCAATTAGACTACATTGATACTGGCATAGCGTATCAAAATAACATTATAGATTATGATAATTTACT
>CAZRUL010000017.1:0-16561 GCA_964603245.1 uncultured Piscirickettsiaceae bacterium | reverse complement strand
GAGAAGGCGGCAGAACAGTCGGTGCTGGGGTGGTTTCTAAGGTGACGGGGTAGGGATTTTTTAACTTTTTTAGAGTGATTGGAAAAAGTTTATTTTTTTAGGCAAGTGGCTCAATTGGTAGAGTAACGGTCTCCAAAACCGTTGGTTGGGGGTTCGAGTCCCTCCTTGCCTGCCATATTAAAAGGTGTAATGTGAGTAACAACGCAAGTCAAAAACAAATTGCTTCATTAGGGTCGGTTGCCTCTGTGCTGGTGTTGGCAGGGTTTTTTGTATTTTTTTATTTAAATCCGCTGGGATTAAATGCGTTATACAAAACGCTTATTTTTCTCTCAGGCGTTGTTTTGGCTGTATTGGTGTTTTTTCAGTCGCCACAGGGACATCGATTACTGGTTTTTCTAAAAGAAACCAAGATTGAATTACGTAAAGTTATTTGGCCGACTCGTGATGAGACGATTAAAACGACTGGTATGATTTTAGTAGCGGTTATTATTATTGCAATATTTTTATGGATTGTTGATGCGTTTTTTACGTGGGCTGTTCAATTATTAACAAACTAAAGGAATTCAATGGCTAAGAAGTGGTATGTGTTGCACGCAAGAAGTGGTTATGAAGCCAAAGTAAAAATTGCGATTGAGCAAGAAGTGGCTAAAGAAGATTTGGCAGATTTGATTGGCGAAGTGATGATTCCTACTGAGCAAGTGATTGAGCTTAAAAACGGTCAAAAGAAAAGCACTGCGCGCAAATTTTTCCCAGGTTATATGTTAATTAATATGGAAGTGACCGAGCCCACTTGGTTGCTGGTGAAAAATATTACGCATGTGATCGGTTTTATTGGGGGCACATTGGGCAAGCCTTCGCCGATTAGTGAGCGCGAGGTCAATAAAATTTTTGACAAAGTGCAAGAAGGCACTGATAAGCCTAAACCTAAAGTGGCGTATCAGCCAGGTGAAGAAATTTTGGTCATTGATGGGCCTTTTAATGAATTTAATGGCACGGTTGAAAGTGTGAATTATGAGAAAAATTTACTCAAAATTGAAGTGCTTATTTTTGGACGGACTACGTTAGTAGAATTGGAATTTTCTCAAGTAGAAAAAACCTAATTGAGGCAGTTTTTAAACTGTGATGTTGATCGGGGAGCTTGACCATTAAGCGTTTGTACCCATTACGGGCTTGACCCAAAGGAGAAAAAAATGGCAAAAAAAATTGAATCTTATATTAAACTTCAGGTGAAGGCGCAAGAAGCCAATCCATCGCCACCAGTCGGACCTGCATTGGGTCAGCATGGGGTGAATATTATGGAATTTTGTAAGGCGTTTAATGCGCGCACTAAGGAGATTGATAAGGGGATGGCTGTGCCAGTTGTGCTTACTGTGTATAGCGATCGTAGTTTTACGTTTGTAACCAAAACCCCGCCAGCTGCTGTGTTGTTATTAAAAGTCACAGGCATTGCCAAAGGCAGTAGCGAGCCCCATTTGAATAAAGTGGGAACGGTGACACGTGCGCAATTAGAAGAAGTTGCCGCTATTAAAATGAAAGATCTTAATGCCAATGATATGGATGCTGCTGTGAGTATTATTGCTGGCACAGCCCGTTCTATGGGCATGGTTGTGGAGGGATAAATCATGGCTAAATTAACCAAAAAACAAAAAAATAACGCGCTGAAAATTGAAGCAAATAAACAGTATTCGCTCAGTGATGCGTTGAATTTAAGCAAAGAATGTGCCACTGCCAAATTTGGCGAATCGATTGATGTCAGCATCAATCTTGGGATTGACGTTAAAAAATCCGATCAAACGGTGCGTGGCGCAGTCGTGTTACCAAACGGCACAGGCAAAACAGTGCGGGTTGCGGTTTTTACTCAGGGCGATAATGTTGCCAAAGCCGAAGCGGCAGGTGCTGATGTGGTGGGTATGGAAGATTTGATGAAGTCAATGCAAGATGGTGATTTGAATTATGATGTGGTGATTGCTTCTCCCGATGCGATGGGTGTGGTTGGACGTTTGGGTCAATTATTAGGCCCTCGTGGTTTGATGCCCAATCCTAAAGTTGGCACAGTGACGCCCGACATTGCTACTGCGGTTGTGAATGCCAAATCAGGACAGGTGCGGTATCGCGCTGACAAAGGCGGTATTGTGCATGCAGGCATTGGCAATGCGTCTTTTGAGACTGCGTTATTGGAAGAGAATATGATGGCGTTATTGGGTGCGCTGAAAAAAGCCAAGCCCAGTTCTGCGAAAGGCATTTATTTCAAAAAAATGAATGTCTCTTCAACGATGGGGCCAGGGTTGAGCATTGATTTAGCGACCGTAGATATTTAGGTCGGAGAGAATTCTTTGGGTTATAGATTTTTTAATTAACCTCAAAGACCATAGGTGCATATTGTTTAATTAATTGCTCAGCAATTTGCCTATGTAGAGGGTATGAAAATACTCTATGGCGAAAATTATTATTTTATAATTTTCTTTGTTTTAACTTGTTCAGGAGAGATTATGGCTTTAAATCTTGAGGTAAAAAAAGCAATCGTCCAACAGGTCAATGCATTAGCGATTGATGCAGTGTCTGTTGGCGTGGCGCAATACCGCGGATTGAGTGTTGAACAAATGACTCGTCTGCGCTCGTCTGCGCTGGATGCTGAAGTTACGTTGCGGGTGGTAAAGAATACGCTGGCAAAAAAAGCATTGGCAAAAACCGAGTGCGAATGTGTGTTACCTGTGTTGAGCGGTCCTGTTATTTTGGGTTTTTCACAAGAAGATCCAGGTGCAGTGGCGCGTGTATTTAGCGACTTTGTCAAAGACAATCAAGACTTAGTGGTTAAAGGGCTGGGTGTTTCGGGTGAGTTTATTGAACCAGATCAACTCAAACGCATTGCAGATTTACCCACCAAAGATCAGGCGATTAGCACAATTATGGCGTTAATGCTAGCACCCGTTGAGAAGTTAGTCAGAACTTTAAATGAGATTCCGACCCAACTCACGCGAGTAGTGGCAGCAGTGAGAGATCAAAAATCATAACCAATAAAAAAAGGAGTAAGTATTATGGCATTATCAAATGATGATATTTTAAATGCAATTGCAGAAATGTCTGTGATGGACGTTGTTGAATTAGTTTCAGCGATGGAAGAAAAGTTTGGCGTATCAGCCGCAGCAGTGGCAGCCGCACCTGTGGCAGCAGTCGCCGCTGAGGCAGTCGAAGAGCAAACTGAGTTTAGTGTGATGCTCACAAGCTTTGGCGCGAAAAAAGTGGCAGTGATTAAAGCGGTTCGTAGCCTTACCAGTTTAGGACTTAAAGAAGCCAAAGATTTGGTAGAAAGTGCGCCAACTGCGATTAAAGAAGGCATTAGCAAAGCCGAAGCTGAAGAAGTTCAAAAGCAACTCACCGATGCTGGTGCGAGTGTAGAGCTGAAATAAGCAACGGTTATTTTTATCCAAAATCCCCATTTTTTTTCAGGGGGTTTTGGTTTTTTGCTTATTAAATTAAAAGTTTAATGCAATGAAATGTTAAATATTTTTAGCATTTTTTGTTGTGTAATTGACTAATTACGAGGTATTCATGGCTTATTCATTCACTGAAAAAAAGCGAATTAGAAATAATTTTGGTTCCAGAAGTTCAATTTTAAGCGAACCCGATTTACTAGCCATTCAAATTGATTCGTTTAATAGCTTTATTCAAGCAGGTGAGCGCACCAGAAAAGACGTCGGTTTGCACGCTGTATTTCAATCGGTTTTCCCGATTACCGCGGTCAATGGTTATGCGGAAATTGAGTATGTGAGTTATGAATTACACACCCCTAAATTTAATGTTGAAGAATGCAAATTACGCGGCGTAACTTTTGCCTCAACATTGCGGGTGAAATTAAATTTGATGTTATTTGATAAAAATGGCTCAACGTTAAAGAAAAAACGCAAAGTCAAACAAATTATTGAAGAAGACGTGTATTTAGGCAGTTTGCCGTTGATGACTGACACGGGCACTTTTATTATTAACGGCACTGAGCGCGTTGTGGTGTCACAATTGCACCGCTCCCCTGGGGTGATTTTTGAGCACGATAAAGGTAAAACGCATTCCTCGGGCAAGATTTTATTTTCCTCGCGCATCATTCCTTATCGCGGCTCGTGGCTAGATTTTGAGTTTGATCATCACGATCATTTATATGTGCGGATTGATCGTCGACGCAAATTGCCAGTCACGACTTTGTTGCGCGCAATGGGCTATGGTGCCATTGAGATTTTGAATCTTTTCTTTGAAAAAACGCAGGTGAAATTAAAATCCAAATCGTGCGATGTGGGTTTGTCTGCTGAGCGTTTGCGTGGCACGATTGCTGAGTTTGACATCAAAATCGGCAAAGAAATTTTGGTGCCAAAAGGTCGTCGAATTACTGCAAAACACGCCAAAGTTTTAACCAAAGAAGCGGTGAAGTTTGTCAATGCACCGCGTGAATATTTGCTGGAAAAAGTGATTGCACAAGATTTTATTGACAAAGAAACGGGCGAAATTCTGCTGGAGGCAAATACCGTCATTACCGAAGAAATTTTGGAAATGTTGGACGCCAACAAAATTAAAAAACTGGATATTCTTTACGTGAATGAAGCCGAAAGTGGCGCTTATATTTCTGACACATTGCGGATTGATGAGACTAAAGCTGAAATCACCGCGCGGATGTCAATCTACCACGTGATGCGCCCTGGAGAGCCAGCAACGGACGATGCGGTGAATTTATTGTTTAATAATTTATTCTTTAAAAGCGATCGCTACAATTTATCAAAAGTCGGTCGGATGAAATTAAATCGTCGTTTTGGGCTGAAAGTTGAGACGGGTGATCACGTGCTTAATAATGACGATATTATCAATGTTTTAAAATTGTTAATTGAAATTAAAAACGGCAATAGCAGTGTGGATGATGTGGATACGCTGGCAAATAGGCGGGTGAGATCCATTGGCGAAATGATTGAAAATCAGTTTAGAATTGGTTTAGTGCGGGTTGAAAAATCCGTCAAAGAAGGGCTAAATTTAGCTGAAACAGACGAATTAACGCCGCAAGATTTGATTAATTCTAAGCCAGTTTCTGCCGCTGTGCGCGAGTTTTTTGGCTCGTCTCAACTCTCGCAATTTATGGATCAGGTCAATCCACTCTCAGGCGTGACTCATAAACGCCGTATTTCTGCCCTAGGTCCGGGTGGTTTGACGCGTGAGCGCGCTGGTTTTGAAGTGCGCGACGTGCATCCATCGCATTATGGTCGCCTGTGTCCGATTGAAACGCCCGAAGGCCCAAATATTGGACTGATTAACACCTTGGCTGTGTATGCCAAAACCAATCATTACGGGTTTTTAGAAACGCCATATCAGATTGTCAAAGACGGCGTAGTGACGGATAAAGTGGTCTATATTTCCGCGATTGATGAGATTAAACATACGATTGCGCAGGCAAATGCCAGTGTGGATAAACAGGGAAAATTGACGGACAGCCTGATTTCTTGTCGCTGCCAAAACGAATTTATTTTAGTGAATTCGGAACAAGTAACTTTGATTGATATTGATTCTAAACAAATCGCCTCGGTGGCTGCCTCATTGATTCCATTTTTGGAACATGATGATGCGAATCGCGCTTTGATGGGCTCAAATATGCAGCGTCAAGCGGTGCCAGTATTGCGTGCCGAAAAACCTTTAGTGGGCACGGGCATTGAGCGTGTGGTGGCAACGGATTCTCGGGTCTGCGTGACCGCTAAACACGGCGGCGTAGTGGAGTCGGTGGATGCTTCTCGGATTGTGATTCGAGTGGATGCTGGGCAGGCTCAGTCGGGCGAGTTGGGGGTTGATATTTATAATTTAACCAAATACGCGCGCTCCAATCAAAACACTTGCATTAACCAAAAATCTCTCGTTGTGATAGGCGACAAAGTGGTGGCGGACGACGTGCTGGCTGATGGGCCTTCAACCGATTTGGGCGAATTAGCACTCGGTCGCAATATGATGATTGCCTTTATGCCTTGGAATGGCTACAACTTTGAAGATTCTATTTTGATCTCAGAAAAAGTCGTGCGCGATGATTACTACACCACGATTCACATTGAAGAATTAACGGTGTATGCGCGCGACACCAAATTAGGTCCTGAAGAAATTACCGCCGATATTCCCAATGTAAGCGAATCCGCTTTGTCTAAATTAGACGAAGTCGGCATTGTGTATGTCGGGGCGAGGGTCAAAGGTGGGGATATTTTGGTGGGCAAAGTGACGCCGAAAAATGAAACGGTGTTATCGCCCGAGGAAAAATTATTACGTGCTATTTTTGGTGAAAAAGCCAACAATGTGAAGGATTCTTCGTTGCGTGTTGGATTGTCTAAAAGTGGCGTGGTGATTAATGTGCAAGTATTTACGCGTGATAGTATTGACAAAGATGCGCGCGCTTTGAGTATTGATGCTGAGCGTTTGGCTAAAATCAAAAAAGACATCGATGATGAATTTGACATTATTGATGGCGATATTTATCGTAGAATTCGTGCGCAATTTGTGGGCAATATCGCGACTAAAAATGTGGCGAAAATCAAATCTGGCGACAAATTAAAAACCACGTCAGTGAAAGGACTGAGTCATATCGAATTGGCAAGTTTGAAAGTAGAAGATGCGGCGGCGAATAAAGCCATTAACGCATTGATTAAACAAGCCAAAGCCAAGCAAGTTGAGTTTGAGAAATTTTTTCAAGAAGAACTTGCCAAAATCAAAGAGGGTGCTGAGCTGCCCCCTGGCGTGATGAAAATGGTGAAAGTGTATGTTGCCACGCGCAAAACGCTTCAAGTAGGCGACAAAATGGCGGGTCGTCACGGCAACAAAGGCGTGATTTCACGCGTCTCTCCGATTGAAGATATGCCTTATCTTGCAGATGGAACCACGGTGGATGTGGTGCTTAATCCTTTGGGTGTTCCGTCTCGAATGAATGTCGGTCAGGTGCTAGAAGTGCATTTGGGCTGGGCGGCCAAAGGTTTGGGTTATAAAATTGCTAAATTATTAGACGAGAAACGCGCTGACATTGTCAAACAAATGCGCGCTTTGCTGGATAAAATTTACAATAGTTATGGTAAACAAGAGGATTTTAAAGCGTTTAGTGACACTGAAATTCTTGAGTTAGCAAAGAATTTACGCTCAGGTGTGCCCACCGCAACCCCAGTATTTGATGGCATTAAAGAGTCAGATATTAAGGCATTGTTGAAAATGGCAGATTTGCCCGAGAGCGGACAGGTGCAATTATACGATGGGCGCACGGGTGATCCGTTTGATCGACACGTTACCGTGGGTTATATGTATATGTTGAAACTGAATCACTTGGTGGATGACAAAATGCATGCGCGTTCAACAGGCCCTTATTCTTTGGTCACTCAGCAGCCCCTCAGCGGTAAAGCGCAGTTTGGTGGTCAGCGGTTTGGTGAAATGGAGGTTTGGGCGTTGGAGGCTTATGGCGCCGCGCATACCTTGCGTGAAATGCTCACGGTCAAATCAGACGACGTGACGGGTCGCGCAAAAATGTATAAAAGCATTGTGGACGGGGTGAATTTGACCGAGTCGGTGATGCCAGAATCATTCCGCGTGATTATTAAAGAAATTAGATCGTTGGGTATTGACGTTGAGCTAGAGCAACATTAATTTTGGGAGAAAGCGATGAGAGATTTATTAAAAATTTTAAAACAAAAAAGCAAAGAGCAAGATTTTGATGCGATTCGTGTTGGATTGGCCTCTCCTGAGAAAATTCGTTCGTGGTCGTATGGCGAGGTAAAAAAGCCTGAAACCATTAACTATCGCACTTTCAAGCCCGAAAAAGAAGGCTTGTTTTGTGCCAAAATTTTTGGTCCGATTAAAGATTTTGAGTGCCTGTGTGGCAAATATAAACGGATGAAATTTCGCAATGTCGTGTGTGAGAAATGTGGCGTTGAAGTGACTTTGTCTAAAGTGCGTCGCGATCGGATGGGGCATATTGAACTCGCCTCGCCTGTGGCACATATTTGGTATTTAAAATCCTTGCCTTCGCGTTTAGGATTATTGATGGATATGACCCTCAAAGACATTGAGCGGGTGCTCTATTTTGAGGCGTTTTTGGTCACTGATCCAGGTTCTACACCGCTCATTTATAAGCAGTTATTAACAGAAGAAATGTATTATGAGGCGCTGGATGAGTATGGCGATGACGAATTTGAAGCCAAAATGGGTGCCGAGGCCATTCGAGATATTTTGAGCGAAATGCAGCTTGAAAAAGAAATGATTAATTTGCGTGAAGACGCTTTAAACACCAAATCGCAAACCAAATTAAAAAAACTCAATAAACGCCTAAAACTGGTGGATTCACTGATTCAATCTAACAACAAACCTGAATGGATGGTGTTCAAAGTTTTGCCTGTTTTACCACCTGATTTAAGACCTTTGGTGCCGCTGGATGGGGGGCGTTTTGCCACTTCAGATTTGAACGATTTGTATCGTCGCGTGATTAATCGCAACAATCGTTTGGCCAGACTTTTAGAATTAGATGCACCTGAAATTATTGTGCGTAATGAAAAACGGATGTTGCAAGAATCAGTGGATTCGCTGATGGACAATGGTCGCCGCGGGCGCGCAGTGATGGGCAATAATCGCCGTCCTTTGAAATCCATCTCGGATATGATTAAGGGCAAACAAGGGCGTTTTCGTCAAAATTTATTGGGCAAACGCGTGGATTATTCGGGTCGCTCGGTGATTGTTTGCGGGCCTTATTTGAAACTGCATCAGTGTGGTTTGCCTAAAAAAATGGCGCTGGAATTATTCAAACCCTTTGTTTACAATCGTTTGCAAGCCAGCGGTTTGGCATCCACCATTAAAGCAGCCAAAAAAATGGTTGAGAGTGAAACACCTGAGGTTTGGAGTATTTTGGAAAAAGTGGTGTATCAGCATCCAGTGCTGCTCAATCGCGCACCAACTTTGCATCGTTTGGGTATTCAAGCATTTGATCCGATTTTGATTGAAGGCAAAGCCATTCAACTTCATCCGTTGGTTTGTGGCGCGTTTAATGCCGATTTTGATGGCGATCAAATGGCAGTTCACGTGCCTTTATCGGAAGAGGCGCAGTTAGAGGCGAGAACTTTAATGTTGTCTTCTAATAATATTTTGCATCTTGCCAGCGGTGATCCGATTATTGTGCCATCTCAGGATGTGATTTTGGGTTTGTATTATATGACCCGCGAACGGGTAAATCAAAAAGGCGAAGGGATGATTTTTGCCAATGCCACGGAAATTTTGAATGCCTATGATGCAGGCGCGGTGTCGTTGCATGCCAACATTAAGTTGCGGATTCAAGAATATCAAAAAGTGGAGGACAAATACCAGCCGAGCACCAAACGCATTGTTGAAACCACAGCGGGGCGCGGGATTTTTTCAAGCATTTTGCCAGCGGGTTTGTCATTTGATTTAATCAATAAAGCGATTACTAAAAAAGTGGTTTCTCATTTAATTCACGTGTGTTATCGCACTCAGGAATTAAAAAAGACCGTGGTTTTTGCCGATCAAATGATGTATATGGGCTTTCAATATTCCACTAAATCAGGCATCTCATTTTGTTCAAATGATATGATTATTCCTGAGGTTAAAGCGGAGATGATTCGCAAAGCAGAAGTGCAGGTAAAAGAGGTTCAACACCAATTCTCATCTGGTATGGTGACCGATGGCGAGCGTTATAACAAAGTCATTGATATTTGGTCGCGCACCTCAGAAGAGGTGGCAAAAGCAATGATGGACGAGGTGGGTTTTGAAGAAACGGTGGATGCTGCTGGCAAACGCGAAAGACGCGCCTCGTTTAATTCTATTTATATGATGGCTGACTCGGGCGCTAGAGGCTCTCCGGCGCAAATTCGTCAGTTAGCAGGAATGCGTGGTTTGATGGCAAAACCTGACGGATCAATTATTGAAACCCCGATTACCAGTAATTTCCGTGAAGGGCTGAATAATATGCAATACTTCATTTCAACTCACGGCGCACGTAAAGGGCTGGCAGATACTGCACTTAAAACGGCAAACTCAGGGTATTTAACCCGTCGCTTGGTGGATGTCGGACAAGATTTGGTGATTACCAAAGAGGATTGCGGCACCCACAATGGGCTGGTGATGAAAACCGTGATTGATGGCGGAAATATCGTGCTGACATTGGGCGAAGCGGTGCTGGGTCGGGTTGTGGTTGAAGATATTTTGGTGCCAAGTTCTCAAACTATTTTCTTGCCAAAGGGACATTTAATTACTTTGGACGATTCAGAGAAAATCAACGAGTTGGGAATTGAAGTGGTGAAAGTGCGCTCTGCCATTACGTGCGAGTTGCGCTACGGTGTGTGTGCTTCTTGTTATGGCAATGATATGGCGCGTGGGCATAAAATTATTGTCGGTGAGGCAGTCGGTGTGATTGCCGCTCAGTCAATCGGCGAGCCAGGCACGCAATTAACGATGCGCACTTTCCATATCGGTGGTGCAGCCAGTGCTTCTACAACCATCAATAGCGTGACGATTAATACCGATGGATCGGCGCATTTTGACAATTTAAAATTTATTACTAACGCAAATGGAGATTTGGTGGTGGTATCGCGTTCGTCCGAGATTTCTGTGCGCAACGAAAAAGGCATGGAAAAAGAGCGCTACAAACTCCCTTATGGCGCAATCGTGCACATCAAAGATGGCGATCACGTGCGTGCAAAAGACAAGATTGCTGACTGGGATCCGCATACTTATCCGATTATTGCTGAGGCGTTGGGTAGGGTTATTTTTGTAGATTTTGTGGAAGGAATTACGGTGATTAAAAACACCGATGCTTTGACAGGGCTGAATTTCTTTGAAGTGATTAACGAATCCGAGCGATCAGTGGTGGCAAAAGGCTTGAAACCCCTCATTAAACTGGTGGATCAAGACGATGCCGAGATGATTTTATCCAACCATTATTTGCCTTCTAATGTCAAAATTCATTTAGAAGATAATCAGGTGATTTCTGCGGGTGAAATTTTGGCTAAAATTCCTAAAGACGTGTCTAAAACCAGTGATATTACGGGCGGTTTGCCGCGTGTTGCGGATTTATTTGAGGCACGTAAAGCCAAAGATCATTCCATTCTTGCAGAAACAACAGGCGTGATCAGTTTTGGCAGTCCGACTAAATCTAAAGATCGCTTGATTATCACCACCGCAGAAGGCGAGGCGGTTGAAATGATGATTCATAAATGGCGTCAAATCAATGTATTTGATGGCGAGACGGTTGAAAAAGGCGATGTGGTGTCAGATGGTCCGTCTAATCCGCACGATATTTTGCGTTTGTTAGGCGTAGAAGCGTTGGCTAATTACATTGTGAAAGAGGTGCAAAACGTCTATCGCTTGCAAGGTGTGAAGATTTCAGACAAGCACATTGAAGTTATTGTGAAACAAATGTTGCGCAAAGTTGAAGTGCTAGATGCGGGCGAATCTCCGCTGGTGAATGGCGAAACTGCTGAATATGCGCGTGTTATTGAGATGAATAAGCAACTCAAAGCCACGGGCAAAACACCGATTAGCTATCAAAGATTGCTGATGGGCATTACCAAAGCTTCGTTGTCTACTGAGTCGTTTATTTCTGCTGCTTCGTTCCAAGAAACCACCCGCGTTTTAACCGAGGCTTCCACCATCGGGCGCGTTGATACGTTGCAAGGTTTGAAGGAAAATGTGATTGTGGGTCGTCTCATTCCAGCAGGCACTGGGTTTGCTTATCATCAAGAGCGCAGAAAGCGTCGTTCTGAAAAGGTGATGCACACCACGGACGCAGAAGCCGCATTGTCGCAGGGATTGAGTGAAGTTGAATAAGCGTGCCATCTTTGCTTTTGGGTGAGCTCACTTTAATATCATCGTAAATAAAAAAACTATGGCAATCCACTTGACATAGTTTTTTTTCGTTAAACGGGGCGGATTTATGAACAAAGCAGAGTTTGATCGGTATGTGAGTCAGGGTTATAACCACATTCCAGTGTTTAAAGAATTGAGTGTTGACACCGATACCGCGCTGGGTTTGTATCTTAAATTGGCGAATACGCCGTATTCTTATTTGTTTGAATCGGTGCAGGGTGCAGAGCAATGGGGGCGATATTCTATCATCGGATTGAGTGCGCAAACGGTGGTTAAAGTGTTTGATTTTACGGTGCATCTTGAGCAAAATGGCGCCGCGTCTGAAGTGCAAACTGTGGCGGATCCGCTGGTTTGGATTGAAGCATTTCAAGCGCAATACCGCGTGCCAAAACTCACCGAATTACCTGATTTTAATGGCGGTTTGGTGGGCTATTTTGGGTATGAAATTATTCGTTATATTGAGCCAAAATTAGCCAAACTTAACAATCCTGATTTGCTCAAAGTGCCTGATATTTTGTTGATGGTTTCCAATGATTTGGTGATTTTGGACAACTTGCGCAACACTGCTTTTTTAATGACGCACATCAATCCAAATCAGCAAACATTTGAGCAAGCACAAACAAGGCTGAGCGAGATTTCGGCGCAAATTTATCAGCCCACTGAGCATTTTCATTATTCTAGTGACGCTTCAAAACTGGATTTTAAATCCCAGTTTGGCGAGCAAAATTTCAAACAAACCGTGCAAAAAATCCAGCAATATATTACCCAAGGGGATGTGATGCAAGTGGTGCCTTCGCAGCGGCTGAGTTGTCCATTTAGCGCGCCACCGATAGAATTGTATCGCCAACTTCGCAGACTTAATCCCTCCCCTTATATGTATTATTTGAATTTGGATGATTTTTATGTGGTCGGATCTTCGCCTGAAATTCTAACTCGGGTGATACACAATAAAGCAACCGTCAGACCGATGGCAGGCACGCGTCCGCGCGGTAAAACACCCGCGCAAGATTTGGCAAATGAAAAAGAATTATTAGCGGATAAAAAAGAGCTGGCGGAGCATTTGATGTTGATTGATTTGGGGCGCAATGATTTGGGGCGCATTGCCAAAATCGGCAGCGTGACACTCACCAAAAAAATGTTTGTTGAGCGATATTCGCACGTGATGCACATTGTGTCTAACGTGGAATGCGATCTGCAAGACGATATGAGTGCAATTGATGTGCTGCGTGCGACTTTTCCTGCGGGCACGTTGAGTGGTGCGCCTAAAATTCGCGCGATGGAAATCATTCACGAAGTTGAAAGTGTGAAACGCAATATTTATGCGGGCGCAATCGGCTATCTCACTTGGCACGGCGGGATGGATATGGCGATCGCAATTAGAACTGCGGTGATTAAAGATGAGATTTTGTATGTGCAGGCTGGTGCGGGCATTGTGTCCGATTCCGTGGCGCAATCGGAGTGGGATGAAACGATGCATAAAGCGCAAGCTTTGATGAGCGCGGCGCAATGTGTGTTGGACGAGTAAACAATCTATATTAGGCTTTCTTAAAGGTGTTGCAATTGTTTTGTGAGCGGTTATTATGCGTGCCTACTTTGAGGGTTAGATTTTTATTCTAATTTTTATGTGTGATTTATTTTTTTAATACAACAAGAGGAGGGGAGTATGAAGAAAGCCATTTCTTCTATTTCGGTATTTGTAACATTAGCAGCGCTATTTGTTATGCCGATGGAAGCAGGTGCTAAAAGCATGACAGATGAAGAGGTTACTTTTGATCGTAAGTTAGGCAATTGTTTGGCGTGCCATATGATTCCAGGCGGAAAATTGCCAGGAAATATCGGGCCTCCTTTAATTGCGATGAAAGCACGTTTTCCAGATAAAGCAGTTTTAAGGGCTCAAATTTGGGATGCAACTGTCAAAGTTCCAAATTCAATTATGCCGCCATTTGGCAAGCATCAGATTTTGACCGAAGCACAGATTGATCAAATCACGAATTTTATTTATTCAAAATAGGAGAGTTAGTATGAAAAGAAGATTGTTTTTAAAAAGCGCAATGGCGGGTTCAGCAGTTGCAACCGCGGTGGGTGCAGGTTTATTAGCACCTAAAATGGTGTTTGCAAATGTGAAAGATTTTAAAGTTAAATCTGCGAGCACTACAAAAAATGTTGCCAGTGCAGGACAAGGATCATTCAAATTCAAAGCGCCCAATATTGCTGAAAATGGTGCAGTTGTGCCAATGACAGTGGATGCCACTAAATTAAAAGATGTGAGTAACATCTCTTTTTATGTTGAAAATAACGCCACACCATTGGCTGCTTCATTCAATATGTCTGGCGCATTGGGCTATGTTTCAACCCGTCTCAAGATGGGCAAAACCTCTCCAGTCGTCGCACTGGTGACGGCGGGCGGTTCAATCACTAAAATCACTAAAGAAGTGAAAGTTACCATTGGCGGTTGTGGCGGTTAATTTCACCCAATTGGACATTACTTATTTAAGGAGAATACAAAAATGGCAAAAATTAAATTAAAACCAAAATCTAGAAAAGGCATTATTACCGTAAAAACATTGATTAAACACCCAATGGAAACTGGACTTCGTAAGAAAAAAGGCAAACTCGTGCCAGCGAATTACATTGTGCATATGGGCGTAGCGGTGAATGGCAAACCTATGGTTGTGGCAGATATCGGTAGCACTATCTCTAAAGACCCTTATTTTCAATTCAAAATTCCTGGTAATAAAGGCGACACAGTGACCCTTAAATACGAGGATAGCAGAGGAAAAAAAGGCTCTAAAACTAAAAAATCTAGGTAATTATCACTTTTTGAGGAGAGATTGATGAAAAAAATACTAATCGCAATGGCTGGTTTAGGCTTAGCGATTGGCGCCGTATCTGCTACAGATGTGGGCGCTGATCAAAAAGCCTTTATTCAGCATTTCAAATCGCTAAATCCCACGATTGAATTTCAGGATTATACAAATGGCGTGTATGCGCTGGATGCAGAATCGCGCGGTCAATTTGAGGATATATTGGACGGCATTCCGCCTTATGAGGATGCGGTAGAAAGAGGCGAGGCTGAGTTCAAAAAATTTGGATTAGGCAAGTGTGAGGCCTTTAAAAATCCCGCTGCTGCTAGAGTTAAACATCCTTATTATGATGAAAAAACGCAAGCAGTCGTGACTTTAGAAGGCGCTATCAAGCAATGTTATCAACAGCAAACTGGCAAAAAAATGGGCTCTAGCAAAGGCAAAGTTGCCCGAATTAGTGCTTGGATTTCTGATCAAGCCGCTGGCGAGCCGATTAACGTCAAAGTAGAATCCGCTGGCGCGAAACAAGCTTATGAAGAAGGCAAGCAGTTTTTCTATGCGAAACGCGGGCAGTTTAATATGTCCTGTGCCGATTGCCATGTTTATAACGTAGGCAAAAAAGCACGCGCTGATGTGCTCTCACCTGCGCTAGGACATACCACGCATGTGCCGATGTATCGCGCTAAGTGGGGTGGATTAGGCACTTTGCATCGTCGTTATGGTGGTTGTTTGAAGAATATGCGCGCCAAACCGCTTAAGTCTCAAACAAAAGCTTTGCGCAATCTAGAGTTTTTTCATCAAGCGATGAGCAATGGTGTTGAAATTACTGCTGATAGATATAGGAAATAGGAGAGAATTATGAAAAAGATATTACTCACAACTCTAATGCTGTTTGCCTTTTCAACTCAGGCGTATTTTGTTAATGAGGGACATAACTGGAATTCTAGCGCGTCAAATCCATTTAAGTCCATAATGGCAAAAACGACCGCTGGCTATAAAGAAGTGTTAGCGGCGAATATGGCTTGGCGTGATACAGCAAAGCTCATCAAAGCAGCCAAAAAAGCCAATCGCGCAGGCAAGAAAACTCTTGCGCTAGCGTTGGCAGCAAGGGCTTATAAACAAGTGGTGAATGCACAAGCACAGATGCAACTGGCTAAAACCGTAGCTCCTAGGTTTTAATCTGACTTGTTTTGTGTGATGGCTGACTAGTTTTTTCTGGTCAGTTTTTTAGAAATGCCCCTTTATGGGGTATTTTTTTTGATTCCAATCTACAACAAGTCAGCAGTCAAATGCATAATATTTTTTGTATAAAATCCATCAAACACAGTCGTGTGAATTAGCTTATTTAATTGTGGTTTGATGTGATAATAAATATTTCAAATATATAAATTTTTAAAAGGAAAGACGTTAATGGCCAATAATTCAGCTCAAATGCTAACAGGAAAAGCATTTGAATACTCTATATTAAAAGAGTTTAAGGAAAAACTAGACAAAATTACGAATGTTAAAGTTGTTCAAAATAACGCTTTTAAAATAGCAAAAAAGTGTTTTGATACGTTTAGTAAACAAGAGCAAGGACGGTATTTGTTATCGGCTAGTTTTGCAGTTAATTTTTTGATGGACATTGAGCCTAAACTCGGTAATGATTTAGGCAAGAAAGACATATTACAGTTGGAAATTTTAAATGATTATCAGGGTAAATTAGGCGATGTGAGAGATGTATTAATTCTTCGTGTTTTACAAAAATGGGAAATTGGTATTTCAGCTAAAAATAACCATAAAGCGGTCAAACATTCTAGATTATCCAACGATATTGATTTTGGAGAAAAGTGGCTAGGTGTCAAATGTTCACAAGCCTATTTTGACGAGGTCGGTTTAATTTTTACCCCATTAAAAGAAAT